>JBHLPZ010000107.1:0-10255 GCA_048885325.1 Candidatus Odinarchaeota archaeon | reverse complement strand
TTACCTTTTGAGTCAGAAAGGCTATTAGATGTTAAGATAAATTTATCATTAGAAGAAATTGATACTGAAGCTTTAAGTGATTGGACTCAAAACTTTAATAATGATTCTAAACTTAATCTAAGAATTCCATATAAAGATCTTATCACTTTATTTTTATTATTAAATAAGTATTTTTTGAAACATGGAAAATTTCAACCTGATCACATTAAAAACTTCAAAGAATTTAATTTTTGGATACAAAATTTTGAAATATTTGATGAGAAAAACAAATTTAAAGATTTTATGGACATTTTTACAAATAACAATATAAATAAAAAAATCACGATAATTTTAGGGCATTTAAGTAATATTCCTAAGAATTATTCAAGAGATCTGATTGGGACACTCTTAAATTTGCGTATATTGTTGAATAATAATATTAATTTGATCCCATTATGGAATAGATCTAATATTGCAGGTGTGTTTCAAAATATATTTTATCATGGCAATGATTCACAAGAGAAAATTTTTCAAGCTATTAAAGAAGGGAAAATCAAACTATTATATTCAACAGAAAGAATTGAAGATACTAATTTGATAAAATCACTCGATTTTCTAATATTACAAGACATATATCCTTCTGAAATGATGCAATTTGCTAATATTGTTCTTCCAACTTGTACATTCATAGAAGATTCTGGATCTTTAATTAATTCTGAGAGTAAATTAATAGCGTTTAAGAAAAGTGCGTCAAATATTGGTCAATCCAAATCAGATTGGAAAATTTTTTGTGAATTAACTAAAAAATATAATGATGATTTAAGCGTGAAGGAATTTCAATATTCAGATTCCAATGAAATTTTACAAGAAATCAAATTAAACGATCCTCATTTTAAAGAATCTTCAATAATGAAGGAAGATGTTCCTTTTAAAAAACTTAATTTATATATTCCGAAATTAGAGGATGTTCCCTTAATTAATGAAAAACCCTTCACATTAAATGAATTTAAATATCGCGCTGAAAGGATTTCTGAACAAGTCCCTAATCTTGGAAAATTAATAAAATATAGGACATTAAAAGAATCAAAAAAACAAGTGAAGGTAAGACAACAAAAAGTACAAAAAACAAGATATAAAGTTAAATCAATTGAAGAAGTCGCTCTAAATGTGTATAAGATTGTACTAAAAGCACCGTTAATATCTAAGAAAGCTAAACCAGGTAATTTTATTATACTAATGAAAGATAAAAAAAGTGAAAGAATTCCATTAACTTTATCAGATTGGGATAGCGATAAAGGAACTATAACCATTTTTTTACAAGATCGTGGTTTTTCTACTCAAGAATTAACCAGATTAAAGAAGGGTGATTATATTTATAGTATTGTGGGACCGTTGGGCAATCCTGTTGAAATTAAAAAGTATGGAACTGTACTATTAGGTGGTGGGTGCTATGGAATTGGGGCGATATATCCAATTGCTAAAGCATTAAAAGAAGCTGGAAATAAGATAATTGTAGTTTTAGAAGCTAGAAATAAGAATTTTTTTTATTTAGAAAAAGAATTTGAAAAAATAGCAAATAAAATAGAATATTTTACTTCTGATGGATCTAAAGGAGAAAAAGGTAAAATAAATCTTATTACAAAGAAGTTATTCAATAAAATCTTTCTCGATCAATGTTTTTTCATAGGCTGTAATCCAATGATGAAAGAAGCTTCAGATATAACAAAAACTAATGTTAAGATTCCAACTTTTGTAAGCCTAAATACAATAATGATAGATGGAACGGGGATGTGCGGGGGATGTCGCCTTAACTTAATTCAAGACGGTAAAAAAGTCACCAAATTTGCCTGTGTCGATGGACCAATTTTTGATGGCCATCTTGTTGACTGGGACCTATTAATTGAAAGAGGTAAAAAATATAGTGACTCTGAAATTGATGTATATAGTACTCATATATGCAAAGCACTAGAGAAATATGAATTTAATGAAATTGATGATTAAAATTAAAATAAAGCATAAATTTAATTATAAAATTCAAGAAAAAGGCACATTTTAATGGAGCAAAATACACCCTTAATTGACATTTTACTTACAAATATAAATAAAATTCTAAAAGCTGAAAAGTATGATCAAATTAGATTTGAAAATCTCATTAATTCATTAATTAAGGCAGAAAATGAAAGACAAGAAATTTTAAAAAAAATTAGAGAAATAGGTAAAATTGATATCCAACAATTAAAAGATGAGTTAGGAATACCAGAAAAAAATTTAATATATAATATTGAATACTTAAAAGAATTGGGAAGTTTAGAATTTATTGGAGTAAAATCTCAATTTTTTCAAGATATAAAAGAAAAAAGCAAAATAAAAGGAGTTTTCCCAAATGTTTCAATTATTAGAGATGACCTTATGTGCAGTGGTTGTGGTTTATGTCAATCAATCTGCCCAGTAGACGCAATACAATTTTTTGATGAAACATTTGAAATCGATGAAGAAACTTGTATTAATTGTGGTTTATGTTATTCTTGTTGTCCCCGAACATTTTTTCCAAAGGAATTAAAAAAATCTCTAAAAGATACTGCACCTGATCTAAAATTTTTAGAACAATTAAATTATTATCGAAATATTTGCAGAGCACGAACTACAGATCCTCAAATAAAGGAAGTTACTCAAGATGGTGGAATCGTAACATCATTACTTGTCACTGCTTTTCGTGAGAAATTAATTGACGCTGCTTTAGCGGTAGGACTGTCAGATGAACCTCTGAAACCCCTTCCACTTTTAATATTAAATGAAGAAGATATACTGCAGACGGCTGGAACGAAATATAGTAATTCTCCTTCATTAAAAATATTGCATAATGCTCATATTTATAAAAATATAGCGGTTGTTGGCACTTCATGCATGATGGAATCTCTCCAAAAAATCACTTTTTATCCATTAAATAAACCTTTTTTTCAGAATATATCTTTAAAAATTGGATTATTTTGTATGGAGTCTTTTGACTATAAAAATTTAATTGATTTTATAAAGAAAGAGTTTTATAAACGTCCCGAAGAAGTTAAAAAAATGGATATAAATAAAGGGAGAATTTACATTTTTGATAAACAAAACAATATGTTTGACATTCCGTTAAAAAGAGTTAAAAATTATGGAAGGTTTGGATGCTTTTTCTGTGATGACTTAACTGCTGAGCAAGCAGATATTTCTATAGGTTCTATTGGTTCAGATTTTGGTTGGTCAACTGTTATTATACGAACTGAAAAAGGTGCCAAATTATTTGAAAAAGCATTAAGTATTCAATTAATCGAAAAAGAAGAAATTAAAGAAGATAGTAAAAGTTTTCATTTAACTATTACTATTGCTGAATCAAAAAAGAAGAAATATTTAGAGATTCAACGTCAAAAGATGATTGAACAATCTCCTAAAGATAGGATAAGAAATTTTAAAGAAGTACCAAAAGGTTATACATCTGAAATGGCATTGTTGGAGAGCTATAGATGTTTACAATGTGGAAAGTCATTGTGCATTACTGGTTGTCCTGTCAATGTCGATATTCCTGGGTTTATTCGATTAATCAGAAAAGAAAAATTTCGTGAAGCAGCACAAAAAATTTTAGAGACAAACTCTCTTCCTGCTGTATGTGGAAGAGTTTGTCCTCAAGAAAGTCAATGTGAAGGAGTATGTCTTTTAGGTAGAAGATTTAAACCTATTGCTATTGGTAATTTAGAACGATTTTTAGCTGATTTTGAGAGGAATCATAGAAGTTTTTTTGTACAAAAGAAAAAAGCTCAAACAGGTAAAAAAGTGGCCGTGTTAGGTTGTGGTCCAGCAAGTCTTACTGCCGCAGGCGATTTAATAAAACTAGGATACGATGTTACTATTTATGAAGCATTTCATAAAGGCGGTGGTGTTTTAGCTTATGGTATTCCTGAATTCCGCTTGCCAAAAAGTATCGTTGATTCTGAAATTGAATATATTAAGTCTTTAGGTGTTAAAATTGAATATAATGTGATTATTGGAAAAACTTTAACTTTTGAAGATTTAAGAGCAATGGGATATGAAGCTATTTTTATCGGAATTGGTGCGGGTTTACCAAGTTTTTTGGGAATTCCAGGGGAGAATTTAAAAGGCATTATTTCAGCAAATGAATATCTAACTAGAACAAATTTAATGAAAGCATATCGATTTCCAGAATATCACACGCCGATTAAAATTGGAAATAAAGTAATAGTTATTGGAGGTGGAAATGTTACATTAGATTCTGCAAGAACTGCCTTAAGGTTAGGTGCCGAAAAAGTTATTGTAGTTTATAGAAGATCTGAAGCAGAAATGCCAGCAAGAAAAGAAGAATATCATCATGCTATAGAAGAAGGAATTGAATTTCAGTTTTTAACTAATCCGATCAGGTTTATAGGGGATGTAGAAGATAATATTAAACAAATAGAAGTTATAAAAATGAAATTAGGAGAACCTGATGAATCAGGGCGCAAGCGTCCGATTCCTATCGAAGGTTCAGAATATCTAATAGATGCTGATACAGTTATCATTGCGATTGGTACAAAAGCTAATTCTCTATTTACAAAAACCATATCAGAATTAAAATTAACTAAAAGAGGATATATTGAAACTGATGAAAATGGTCAAACAAATTTAGAAGGCATTTTTGCAGGTGGAGATATAGTAACTGGAAATGCAACAGTAATATCAGCAATGGGGGCTGGAAAAAGAGCCGCAAAAGCAATCGATCAGTATTTAAAAGAAAAATATCTTAATAAAAAAAATAGATAGTTTTTGTTATTTAAAAATCTCAACTTTTTTTACCAGGAATCCCTGGAGGACATATTTTTAAACAATATGAACAGTAATTATATTTTAGTAGACTATCTATACATTTAGAACGATCGATATGAGTAAAAATACCTGTATCTTTTTTAATAGGTTCTTCATAAACAGCGCCCCCTTTACAATTTTTTACACATGAACTACAACCTTTACAGAATTCTTCCAATTCATCAAAATTCCGTTTCAAACTCTCAGGGATATCCGCATCTGTAGTAATCATGCTCCATCTTTGTCTTGGTCCAAATCTAGGTGTAATTATAAGTCCATGTTTTCCCATGATCCCTAAACCTGCGGCAACTACATGAGGGCCATATAATAGTTTTCCCCCAAAAGGATGATGAGCTTCACTTTTATAGCCTTGCTCTTTTAAAAATTCAGTTAGTTCAATAGTAGTGTCGCCTAAAACTTTATATACTCTAAAAACTTCAATTTGACACCTAGCGCTAGGAGCAGTTTCAATTCCATCCTCCCATTTCATTTCCATACCAAGTACAATCCCATTTTTCCCATAAACTTTTAGATCTTTAAACACATAATTTTCATTAACAGGGACAAAACCGATGAAATCTACTTTAAATTCTTTTGCTTTTCTTTCAAAATGTTCCCAAAAGCCAGCAGGAACTTCTGTTTTAGTTTTATTCTCATTTCCATATTTAGTTTTTCGTGCTTGCTCGAAACCTTTAAAAGTTCCTCTCATATATTTACTAAAAATTTTTGCAGTTTCTCGATCTATTACTTCTGGGGGACCTGCATTCATAGAAAAAAGCTCTTTAGGAACAATAAAGATTAAATTTTCATTTTTTCCTATATAAGTTGGTTCAATTCCAACATCAGACATGAAAAATCCACTTCTTATCTTGAATGAAAAAATTTTTACTTTTATTCATATTAAATTGATTATAAAGATAATGGTTTCTAAAATTAATCCTAAAAAAAATAGTTGCCCTTTTTGCGGTAATGCACTCCTTTCGAGATTTTCTAAATGCTTTAATACTTATTGCCAAGGGCAAAAGTTTAATCTCGATAATTTAGTTATTTTTAGATTAAATCCCGAATTATCGATGGGAAGAATTATAAAAAAATTAGAAATTCCTATTTCAAAATCATTGGATGAGGAAGATACGATTTTTATTACGAAATTTAAGGTTGTATTTAAAAATAATATCATAAAAATTATCCATCCAATTGATCTTATCCATAATGTTTTTGGTTTAAACGAAAAGATCATAACAAAGGAAGGTATAGGAGTTATAAACTCAAAAGATTTTTTGATGAAGGATGGTAAAATCTCATACGAAATATTATTTTCTAATGGAAAAGTTTCTCAAATCGAAGAATCTGAAATAATTTCCCTGTATGAATCTACTGTAAAGAGCATAATTTCAAATAAGAGATTTGACGATCCTCAAAATTTCTTGATAAGATACTGGGCAAATTTGTTTCATTCTTATTATACATCATATCAGATTAAATGCATTACAAATTCTCGATTGTCTTTAATGCCCCACCAAATAAATGTTGCTCATAGATTATCCGAAGAATATTATCCAAGAGTGATATTAGCTGATGAAGTAGGTCTTGGAAAAACAATTGAAGCTGGGATTTTTATAAAAGAAATGATGGCAAGAAACTTAGCTGAAAGGATATTAATTATAGTACCTGCTTCCTTGAGCTCACAATGGGCATTTGAGATGTTGAATAAGTTCAATATCGAATTTACGATTTATGATGGAAAGAAAATTAAAGAATTAAAACGTAAAGGACATTTTAAAAGTTTTAATATATTACAAAATCCTTTTTATTATGATAATTTAATTATTTGTTCGCTACAATTTGCTAGAAACCCCAAATATATCGAATTTCTAACTCAAATTTCATGGGATATTGTAATTTTCGATGAGGCTCATCATTTAAGACGATATTTGTTAAATGTAACTACTGGTAATTATCGAGAAACTCTTAATTACCAATTAGCTAGAAATTTAAGTAGTTCAACCGAATCGATGCTATTATTAACAGCTACTCCATTGCAACTTCATTCTTTTGAGTTATATTCACTTATTGAGCTTATTCAAAGAGAAGCTTTTGAGAGCTTTTCAAACTTTGAACATTTTAGGATGAATATGCCTTTTATTAATCTTCTAGTATCAAATATCAACCAGATTGATAAGCTAAATAATTTTGAAGTAAATAATACAATTAAACTTCTGAAAAACCTTGATTATGTTGATAAGAAAAAAAATGATAAGGATATTTTAAATCTAATAAAAGACGATTCATTTAAATTAAATCTTTTAAAAAGAGTAGAAAAAGATCACACTCTATGGAAATTCTTAATAAGAAATCGAAAAAAGAATGTTTTTTCAGATGATCTATTAAATAAGAGGATTGTAAAAACCATAATGGTAAATCCCTCAAAACAAGAATTAGAGATATATAATGAAATTCGTCTTTATTTAGCTAGGATTTACAATTCATCAATAAGTAAAGAAAATATAGGACTGGGATTCATTATAACAACCTTACAGAAATTAATAACTAGTTCCAAATATGCATTCTTAAAGAGCCTTGAAAGAAGATTAGAACAAATTGAAAGGGATAAGAGACTTTCTATGAATTTAGAAAAATTCAAAGAAGAAGATCCTGAATATTTTGTAATAGAATTAGAAGAAGAAAACATAGAAAGTGATACCATAATTAACTTTAATAAGGGTAATACTAGTAAAAAGCAAGAAATATCATTAGATTTAATAAATCAGGAGAAAATGTTAAAGGAATTTTATGATAAATTAAAATCATTACCATATGATTCAAAATCTAATAAATTAATTGAACTAATTACCCAGATTTATGATAATAATTCTAATGAAAAGATTTTAATTTTCACTCAATTTGTAGATACATTAACCCATTTAAAACAATTATTAGAAAAGCAAGAACAAAATATAGAAATAGAAACATTTTATGGTGGCATGGATAAAGATGAAAAAGATAAAGCTGTTGAGAGATTTCGAGCAAGCAAAAAATTTTCAATAATGATCTCTACAGAAATAGGAGGTGAAGGTAGAAATTTCCAGTTTTGTAGAGTTCTCATTAATTATGATTTACCATGGAATCCAATGAAATTAGAACAAAGAATAGGGAGACTTGACCGAATTGGCCAAGAATCCAAAGAGATATATATTTACAATTTCTTCTTAGAAGGTACAATTGAGACGGATATTATTTTTGCTCTCAATAAAAGAATCAACTTGTTTGAAGAATCCATAGGTATTTTAGAACCAATAATCGGGAAAATTGAGAAAGATATAAAAGAAATTATTTTTACTGAAAGTGAAGGCAAAAAAAGAAAAAAATTAAATCAATTTTATCGTACTTTAGATGAACAATTTCAGAGAGCAAAGGAAATTGAAATGCGATTAGATGATTTGTTAATAGATAAAAAATCATTTCGCATGGATGATTTAATCACATCATTGGAAGCTTGTGAGGAAGTCAAACTAACTCATAATGAACTCTATCTTTTAATGAAATGTTTTTTTGATTTAAACAATCATACTTATGGATACTTGGAAACTTCTGCTAATCATTCTACCAAAAGTGAAGTTTATACAAGAATTCAATTAGATGAAAAGTTATTGAAAAATCCTAATCTAAAATTTTCCAAAGAATATATTGGAACCTTTAATTTAGATTTTGCACGCGAAAGGGAAGAAATCGACTTCTTTGCTTTAGGACATCCTCTAATAAACAATATTATAAATTTTTGCCGATCAGATACATTCAAAGGTACATTTACACTTCTTAATTTAAGGAAAGGACTTTTACCTAAAGATATTAAAATAAGTATAAATAACACTCAAGAAGTGTATATTCTAATTTTTAATATTAAATTTCAAGGATACATTATAGAAAATCAATATATTTCCATTATAGTTGATAAAATAGGTAATGAAATAGAAAATTTAGCAGATTTTGTATTAGACATTGAAAATTTCAACAAGATTTTTGAATTTAAAATTCTAAATAATGAAAAACTTGATTTAAACCAAGATTTTATGGAAACAATCATTCAAAAAGCTAAATCCACAGTTAAAAAGAAAACTTCAATTTGGAAACAGGAAATTAAGGCTTTAAATGATAAGATCTTTACTTCAGAGAGAAATAAAAAGGAAAAAATTCACCAATATAAAAGTAGAGCTTTAAATTTAAAAATAGAAGGATTAAAGAGAAATTTGGAGAGGAAAGAGAAGCAAATGCCGACAGAAAGACAATTGAGAAATATTTCTAATCTAACAGATGAGGGTAGAAAAGAGGAGAAAAAGAGAAAAGTAAGGGAATTAGAGGAGGATATCCAGTTTCTCAATAAAGATATTAGATTCACAGAAAAAAAAATTGATGATTTGTTATTCGAATATGAAGATATCAAAAGAGAAATGATTAAAAGAAATTTAGCTAAATTTTATACTAATTTAGACGCTTTTGCTATTATAAGATTAGTTGATTAGACTTAAATCGCATAAGCGACATAAGATTTAAATAAAAATATTTCATTTTATGTTGACGGTAACACCAATGTCAAGTCCAACAAGAGAAGGTGCCTCTTTATTTCTCCAATTATTTGGAATAATAATGGGATAATCTCTTAATTTATGATTTGATAAAATTATATTTTTTACCATATTTTTTAAAAAGTCTCGTTCCTCCACCTTCTTGAAGAACTCTCAAGGTAGCTTCAGAATCTAATATCTTCATACCTCCCACGATATCAACTCCGTAATCAAACAGAATATCTGGTATAAAACTAATTGTAGGGCCAATAACAACAATATAGCCAGCATTTTTTTTAAAAATTGATATAATATCCTCTAAAGTTCCATTTAATATTGACGTTCCACTACAAAATAGTATATCTACGTTCAATTCTTGTTCATTTAATTGATTTATATTGCTCTTAATATTAAATTCGTTTGATAAAGTTTTAATTATTGGATTATCATCTACAATTGTTATATTTTTGGTGATAACACTTATCTTTTTAATCATAGGACCGATAAATCCAATAAAATTAATCCTTGTCTTTTCATTTATTTTTAGGTAATCAATTAATCCTTCTTTCAGCTCCACATAAGGGTTTTTTACAGCTAAAACATGCTGGGAAGCAGCATTTAAAGTTGCGATACCTATTGTTTTTTCTAGACTCAGAGGTTCTAATGACCAAGTTATTAATTCTGTGTATGGCAATTTTGTTAACTTTCCGGCAAAATTTGTTTTTGAACAATCTGTATTGTGAATTACGTTAGGTAAAGTTTGAGCTACACCTAAAAATGGCTCATAAGCGTATGCTGCTAATTCTACACCAGTATAACCTAAGCCAACAACGACTCTAGTTACTTTGGGTGGCAAGAGTTTGTGATATCTATAAATGTGT
>JBHLPZ010000106.1:0-10281 GCA_048885325.1 Candidatus Odinarchaeota archaeon | reverse complement strand
TAATCACCGCTAAGATACTTTTACTTTTCATAATGCCTATTTTAGTGGCAATTTTAGACCATTTTGTATTCTGAATGAATATAATACTGAATATCTAGCTTTTTTAAGGTTTAAAACTATTTTTTAAGATTAATAAATATTGGACTAAGGTATTTTTTAAAGGAATAAATAATCTGATTAATTAACAATCTTATCTTAAAAAAATTATCTAAAAAAATTATTAATCGTGAAAAGAAAAATGTCTATAGAAAGAAAAGATCGATACTATTCAAAAGAAAAATATGAGAGTACTTATACTTCATTTTTCTGTGGAGGCGCTTTTTTATTTGTAGCTATTTTATCGTTAATTCTTTTAAACTTGAACAATCATTTCCTCTCTCTTTCTTCTTGGGGATATTGGATGTTTATCCCTGCGTTCTTTATTATATTTTTCGGCGGATTTCAACAAATTTATACAAATATGAAATTTAAAAAAGCAGTTAAAAATGCAATCTTAGATCATGGAGCTCAAGGATCTGTTAAGCTTGAAGATCTCGCACTTCAGGTAGGTATTAGACCAAAAGACGTTTTAAGAGTCCTTGTAGATTTGAGAGCAGAGGGATCAATATCTTATAAATTTAATCAAGAAACAGGAGAAATCATTCTAGGAGAAAAAGTGCAATATATTCCCCATGAAGGTTATGTTGCTCCACCAAAACAACTTCAAGAACCTTTATCCACAACCGGTAAAAATTTTTGTGTTTACTGTGGGCAAAAATTACGTGAAGATGCTCGGTATTGTGAGAATTGTGGTTCGGCATTGTAATAATTCTCACATTTGGACACTTCAGCGCAATTATGGTTCAGAACTATAGTTTATTTATAAATTTTTTATCAATTCTTTTTTTTTTAATTTTGAAATATAAAATTAAAATTTCAATGATTATTAGATAATTTTAGTAATTATTATTTCAAATAAAGAGAGTTTTTTTATGAAAAATGAAGTTCTTACTTTTGGGGAAATAATGTTAAGGTTATCTCCTCCAAATTTTCAGCGATTTATTCAAGCTCGCTCTTTTGATGCAACTTATGGCGGAGGTGAAGCAAATGTCGCAGTATCCTTAGCTAATTATGGGATCCCTGTACAATATATAACAAAATTACCGAATAATGAAATTGGTGATGCTTGTATTCAATTTCTCAGACAATTTGGAGTAAATACGAATAATATTGTTAGAGGAGGAGATAGACTTGGAATATATTATCTTGAAATGGGATCTTCTGTTCGACCAAGTAAAGTAATTTATGATAGAGCCCATTCTACTATTTCTGAAGCAGATCCTAAAGATTTTAATTGGAATCAAATATTTGAAGATGCATCTTGGTTTCATTGGACTGGAATTACACCAGCAATTTCCCAAAATTTAGCAGAAATATGTTTAGATGCGGTAAAAGTTGCTAAATCTAAAGGATTAAGAATCTCTTGTGATTTAAATTATAGAAATAAACTATGGAACTATGGTAAAACAGCTTCTAAAGTAATGCCGGAATTAATTAAATATTGTGATATTGTTATAGGTAATGAGGAAGATGCTGAAAAAGTATTAGGGATAAAAGCCCCTGACACAGATGTTACTTCTGGTAAACTATTTGCAGAAAATTATAAATATGTTGTTCAACAAATTATCAAAAAATTTCCAAATATAAACCATGTTGCAATAACCTTAAGAGGTTCCATTTCTGCAAGTCATAACACATGGGCAGGAGTATTATATGATAAAAGAGAGATGTATATAAGCCCCCATTATGACATAACCCATATTGTGGATAGAGTTGGGGGGGGTGATTCATTTGTGGCAGGCTTGATTTATGGATTTCTTAACTATAAAGATGAAATGCAGAAAATATTAAATTTTGCTGTTGCCGCTTCATGTTTGAAACACACAATCTTTGGAGATTTCAATTTAGTAACAGTAGATGAAGTTCTTAAAATTATGGAAGGAAATGTATCTGGGCGTGTGTCCCGATAATTAAAAAATATTATTAATATTTAGTTAAAAGGAGTATTAAATATATGAAAGAATTTGATAAATTAATAATTACAGCAACAACAGCAAATTCTTGGATTCATCCTGATTTAAAAAATTGGGCGCAAACAACAGATGAATTAATAGAAGATGTTGTTAAGTGCTATGAAGCTGGAGCTGCAATTACACATGTTCATTTGCCTAGAGGAGAAGAAGTTGATACTGTGAAAAGGATAAGAGAGCGATGTGATGTAATAATACAAGCAGGAATGTCAAGTTATCCAATTGAAGATAGAGCCCCAGATTTTCATGCCAAACCAGATATGCTCTCTGTTATTTCCAATCATCATGCTGAACACTTTCCAGAAGCAAATGTAGATGTTATCCATGATATTGGCGAACTAGAGCAGTATTGTATCTCATGTAAGAAATTTAACATAAAAATAGAGTGGGAAGTTTGGCATACAGGGTCATATTGGAATCTGAATTATTTAATTGAGAAGGGATTGTTGAACCCCCCTTATGTGTTAACTCTTTTTTTTAATTGGCCAGGAGGTACATGGTCTCCGCCAACCGCAGATGAATATTTACATCGAATTAAATATATGCCATCTAAAAGTATACATACCATTAGTGTTATGGGAAATGAACAAACGCAAATAGCTACTTTGGCAATCTCATATGGAGGTAATGTTCGAGTAGGTACTGAAGATTATCCCTATGTACATGAAGGAGTACCTGCTAAAGATAATGCTGAATTGGTTTCTCGTATGATCAAAATCGGTAAAAATTTGGGACGTGAGGCTGCAGATCCCTCTGAAGTAAGAAAATTATTAAAAATTTAAATTAATTTGAAATCAAAATAAATTAAACATAAGTGATAAAAATAAAATTAAGAGAAAAAGTAGCTATTATAACAGGAGCGGGTGCTGGAATAGGAGAGGCTACAGCTCTTTTGTTTGCGAAAGAAGGGGCCAAAGTTTGTTGCAATTCTATCTCAGAATCTGCTTTAAAAACCGTGGAAAAGATCCAGAATTCGGGGGGAAAAGCTATCTTTATACAAGCTGACGTTTCAAAAGAGGAGGATGCTAAAAGAATAATAGATAAAACTTTGAAGGCGTATGAAAAAATCGATATTTTATTTAATAATGCGGGTATAGTTCTTGGAGGTAGTCTAGATACAATTTCAACTGAAAATTTTGATCGAACAATGGCAGTAAATGTCCGTGGGATTTATTTAGTGTCAAAATATGCTATTCCTTATTTGAAAAAAACAAAAGGCACAATAATCAACAATGCTTCTGCATTAGCCTTTAAAGGAGTTCCAAACCGAGCAGCGTATACAGCTTCAAAGGGGGCCGTGTTATCTATGACGAGAGCAATGGCAGCGGATTATATTAATGATGAAATCCGGGTTAATGCAATTTGCCCTGGTACAACCGATACACCTTCTCTGGCCTATAGGATTAGAAGTAGAGGAGGAGATTATGAAAAAGTGAGACAAGAATATATTGATAGACAACCTCTAAAACGTCTTGGAAAACCTGAAGAACTTGCTGAAGGAGTGTTATTTCTTGCATTAAATAAATTTTGTACTGGAGTTAGCCTTTTAGTTGATGGCGGAATGACCATGTAAAGAATAATTAAGAGAAAATGTTAAAAAAAAATTATCTTGTTGTCCAGCCACCATCTAACCTTAAATCTGCTCCTGTCATATAAGAGGATTCTTCAGTAGCTAAATATAAGATTCCTGTGGCTATCTCCTCTGGTTTTGCCCAACGTCCCATAACCCCTTCTTCTTCGAATTCCTTTTTAACTTCTTCATATGAGACACCCCTATCTTTAGCTTGTTTAGCAACATCACTTTGCAACATTGGTGTATCTGTTGCACCGGGACTTACACTATTAACTCTCACATTATATGGTGCTAGATCTAAAGCTAAAGCTCTTGTATATCCTAATACTCCTGCTTTTGTTGAACAGTAATTAGCATGTGCTACTTGTCCGATATGAGCTGCCACTGAAGCTAGAGTAATAATAGACCCCGATCTTTGCTTTTTAAAGTATGGCACAGCATATTTACATGTAAAATGAGTTCCTTTGAGATTCACATCTATTAATAGATCATAATCTTCATCTGGAAAGTCCTCAACAGGACCTACTCGTACTACTCCAGCATTAACGATTAAGACATCTATTCGACCATGCATTTCTATTGTTTTTTCAATCAATTTTTTTACTTCTTCTGGTTTTCTTACGTCCACTTTCATAATTGTGGTTCTTTCTTGTGCTTCACCTAAAGCTTCATTTGTTTTTCTAAGACCATCTTCATCAATATCTGATAAAACCTGAACTGCACCTTCTTTTGCAAATAGTATAGCTGTAGCGCGTCCAATTCCAGAAGCAGCACCCGTTAATACTACTATTTTATCTTTTATTCTCATAAATTTCACTTTATTATTATTTCTTTATCAAGTTTAGAGAGTCTTTCTGTACCTGTGCCTGTAATTTGATAGCAATCCTCAATTCCTACTAATCCTTGACCTCTTACATTAAGCCAAACTTCTAGATCAAGAATCATATTTTTCTCAAATGGAATATCCATAGCTCCAGTAGGACCAAATAAATGTGCTTCCTCACATTCTAATCCAATACTATGTCCAGTAATTAAATAAAAACCTCTTTTTGTAAGAGATTTCAAGAAACTCTGAACTTCTTCTCGAAAATCTTTAGCATTTACTCCTGGTTTAATATTATCAGCACAGTAGTCTTGAACTTGAATCATATAATCCATTGCTTCTTGAGCTTTCTTGGGTATCTCTCCAATAACAACTCCTCGACTTACATCAGATATATATCCCTCCCAAACAGCTCCAAAATCAAAACGTACTATATCATTTGGGGTAACAGGTGTTCCTAGACCTGGAGCTTCTGGATCCGAAGATCCAATATTCATAGTGAGATGATCCCAACCCCAAGCTCCTTCATCCACTATAGTTCTCCTAGCGATTTGTAATAATTTAGTATCCGGGACATTCAACTCAGTTGCATTAATACAAGCTTGAATTGCTTTCTCAGCAACTTCTGTTGACTTTTTAATTCGCCTTACTTCTTCTTCAGTCTTAATTAATCGCATATCTAAAAATGCTCTGTCACCACTTACAAATCTTGCATTAGGAAATTCCTTTTGTAAAGCTTCAGATTGATATCTAGGCATATATGATTCAAGTGCGATGTTTTTATTTCCTAAGTTCCACTCTTCTATTTTCTTTAATAACATCTTCACCGCAGCCTCTAAGGATCCAATCCTAATTACGTCACTTGATTGAATCCAAGAGAAATCTTCTACACTATCATACAATGACCATATTAGCGCACTCTCATCACCATCCCTCCTAACCATAGAAAGGAAAGGATATTGATTTGACAATACGTATAAAATTGGATTAGGTGCCACATGAGTGACTGGTAATCCTGTAGTATAAAATACATTAACAGGTGTGGTAGCAATTAAAAGATCGATATCGTGGTCATTTAGAACTTGTCTTCCCCTTTTTTTACTATAACCTATTGGTTCAACCATTAGAAATCACTGATTTTTAGTTTATAATGATTAAAATATAATTTGAGTTAAAAACTTTTAATAAAATATTGCTACGATAATAGTGTTAAAACCAAGAGATTAAGAGCAAATCTTTAAAAACTTTAATTTAATTTCTTAATTATGGATTTTGTGAAGTATGGAATAATAAGCTCTGGTTCAGTTTGGCGTTTTCATAGAATTGGAAGCAAAACTAATCCAAAAATTAAATTTAGAGATGGGTTTAGAGATATATTATTACTTAAAATAATGGTTTATGAATTAAAAAAAAAAAGAGGTAGCAGTAATTATGAATCAAGTTAAATTCGGCTTAGTTGGCGCGGGAGTTGTTTACATTTACCATGAAAGAGCTATAAGAAATAATTCTAAGATAAAATTTTCTTCTATATATGATATAAATTTGAAGGGAGCAAGGAGGACTGCTAAAAAGAAAGGTATGGACTACTATAAGAATTATGATGAGCTTCTAAACAGTGACATCGATGCTGTTTTAATAATGACGCCTCATTATTTACATGTTGAGCACGTTATTGCTGCTGCTGAGGCTCAAAAGCACATTTTATGTGAAAAACCTATGGCAACAACTCTCGAGGGCTGTGATGAGATGATAAAAGCAACTAAAAAAGCTGGTGTCAAATTTATGATTGCAGAAAATCATAGATTTTTACCTGCACATGAATATATAATGAAGACAGTACAATCTGGTCTAATTGGAAGACCCTTTCTGATTCGCTCATATGAAGGTGTCAATGAGATAGAAGGTCTTATGAAAGAAGGCTTTTGGAAAGGACATCCAATTTTAGCTGGAGGTGGAGCATTGATTGATATGGGAGCTCATAAATTTGCTACCCTCAATTGGATTTTAGATGATGAAATAGAATCTACATATAGTTATCTCTCTAAACAATGTACAAATTTAGAAGAAAAGGCTGAAGATAATGCTATTACGATATTCAAATATAAAAATGGAACTATCGCAGAAACAGCGGTAAGTTTTACAGTTGCTTCACCATTAACGAACAGTTTAGAGATATATGGAACTCAAGGCAGTATTATAGAGAATCATGCTTGGCAAAATCCTATTAAGATTTTTTCAAAGCATCCAGATATGGGAAAGTATAAAGGAAAATGGTATGAACCGAAAATTGAACATGGACCATATCCTAAATATTATGAAATTTCTATGAGAAATGAAGATTTGCATTTTTCTGATTGCATTATAAATGATACTGAACCTGAATTTACCCCTGAGCAAGCTAAAGAAGCTATTTTTGATGTGTTAATGTCATATCTATCAGCAAAGAATGGAAAAATGGCAACTCGTAAAGATTTAAATGACATATACGAGACAATTGGTACACATACAATTTTAGAAGGATTAGAAAAAACTGTCCATAATAATTATTGCATTTAATAATTATCACATAAGCTTATTCTACTAAACTTACCGGCTCTTCTTTTTTAAATACCACTTTTATCATATTTTCATTAATTTGAAAATTCCCTGAGATGAATATTCATTTCAAAAGGTTTTGTTAATAATCCTGAAGTAGAAAATCTACTAAAAGGAGATGAATCCTTTGAGAATACTCCTTTTGTTGAAAATCGAGAATTTCAAATAGAAAATTTAGACTTTTCCTCTATATTAAGTGATGAAAATTTAGTTCAGAAGTGTGATTTAGCAAAAAAAGAATATCTTACAATGGCAAATGATATTCATACGCTTCTAAAGAACTGTGATAATTTAAACATTAATCAGAGACTAGAATATTGTAATAGCGAAAGATATTATATGAAACAATATTTAAAATACACCTTATTAAAAGTTAATAAATGTGTTCCTGATTGATTTAAAATTATAAAAATCAAAGTTATTAAATTCGAATCCTTAGAAAAACTAAGTTTATTAAAATTAAATATAAAATTATGCTATTTTCAAAATCAATAGTTGAAATAATAAAAGAACGTACTTCCTGGAGAACATATTTAAATAAACCCCTGGAAAAGGAAGCAAGAAGTCAAATTAATGAGATTTTAAAACTAGAAGGTATTGAAAGTCCTTTTAAAGATCAATCTAATAGATCAAGATTTCATTTAATTAGTGTGCCAGAATTCGATCCTAATGAAAATCTTAAGATCGGAACTTATGGCATGATAAAAGGCGCTCAGGAATTTATAACCGGAGCCACTGAAAAATCTGAATATGATCTCGAGGATTATGGTTACTTATTTGAGGCTATTATATTAGCAGCAACTGATATAAATTTAAAAACCTGCTGGCTTGGAGGCACATTTAACCGTTCTCAAATTTCTAAAATAATTCACCTTAAAGATAATGAGATAATTCCTGCTATAACTCCCATTGGATATCCTGCAACAAGAAGATTAAAAGAACGATTCATTAGATCACTAGCTAAAGCTAAAGTAAGGAAACCATGGGAACAAGTTTTTTATGTTGGAGATTTTAATACACCAATTAATCATAAAAGTATTGGAGAATATAAAACAATTCTTGAAATGGTCAGGATTGGTCCATCAGCAGGAAATAACCAACCATGGAGAATATTAAAGGATAATAATCGAGATGTATTTCATTTTTTTGTAAAATATTCTGATTCCAAAAGAGGTTCCATTTATAGTAAATTTGTGCGACTTGATATAGGAATCGCTGTTTGTCACTTTGATCTTACCGCTAATGAATTAGGACTAAAAGGAAAATGGGAATTTTTGAATCCTGATATATCCTCTTCCAAAGGGTTAAAATATACAATTACCTGGAATGGAGCTTAATTTCTTAATTATAATCGATTATAAATAAATATTCGTGAAACACTCATTTCACGTAATTTTTATTAAAATTTTTCATAATAGAATGTTGAAATTAACTTATCTTTAAATTCAGATTTTAGCTCATATTCAAGTTTTAAAAAGTTATCAAATCCATTTAAAGGAAATTTATAAGATATTATAATAGATTTATTTTTCGCTTTTAAAAATATATGTTGTAAATACTTCTGCATTGTTGGTAATGAATAAATATAAATAAAATCAAAATCTCTCATGTCCATTTCAAAAAAATCTCCATGAATAAACTTAATTTTCTTAAACAAATTTCGGTGGTAGAGCTTTTCCTTCTTAAATGACTTCATATATTTTTTTGCTTCTTTAATTAAATCCTGATTAATTTCAATTCCTATGGATTTAATTCCATAATTTAAAGCTGAAAAAAGAATAATTTGTCCATTTCCAGAGCCTAAATCAACCAATTTCTGATTTGAATTTTTAATTAATCTAAACTTCAGTTTTAAAATTTCGAATATTTTCTGAATTAATTCTTGATTTGTTTCTAGAAATGGCAAATCTAATTGTGAGCTAATTTCTAAAAAACGAGATCTCTTCATCGGAAATATCTATCTTATTATATTACACTATAATGTAAATTTTTTCTTTTCTTTCCCTATTTTTAAGATTCTTAACCATTACAATTGTTAATAGTATTATTAAACTTTTAAAAGGAAAAAAATTTCTAATATTAAAATTTTAAAACCTCTCAATTCCTTCTTACAAAATGGCTAAAATTTTAGTGACTGGTGGAACAGGTTTTCTTGGTGTTCCCTTAGTAGAAAAATTAAATGAGCTAGATCATGACTTGACTCTGCTAGTAAGAGAGACAAGTGATCTTTCTCCCTTTCAAAAACTTGAAAATATAGAATATGTAATAGGGGATGTCCGGGATATTAATACTTTATATAAAGCAGTAGAAAATATTGATATCATTTATCATCTTGCGGCTTATACACGTATGTGGGCAAGAGATAAATCAGTTTTTGAAGATGTAAATATTACAGGGACGGAAAATGTTGCAAAAATAGCATTGGAAAAAAATATTAGATTAATATATGTGAGTTCTTTTATAGCATTAGGCGGAACATCAGCTCAACCAGTAGATGAAACATATGAAAGTAAGGAAGGATTATTTCTTGATTATGCTAAAACGAAATTTAAAGCTAAAAAATTGATTAAGAATTACCTTAACGATGGACTTAATGTAACAACTTTTTATCCTGGAATTGCTTATGGACCTAGAGATTTTAACATATTTGGCCAAACAGTTTTAGATATAACCGCAGGAACTTTTATGGGATGTCCAGGGAAAGGAGATAAAATAGGCAATTTCGTATATGTATATGATATTGCTAATGGATTAGCTAGTGTTGTTGAGAGAAATGATTTAAAAGGGGAAGAGTTCATTCTTGGTGGAGTAAACACAGTTTTCAATGACTGGCTTGACTCAATTGCTGAAATTTCAGGAACTAAGAAAAAAATAAGGCATTTTCCTATGAGTTTAGCACTTATGTATGGTTGGTTATGTGAGATTAAAACAAAATTTACAAAAAAAATACCTTATATAAATCGACCAACTATTAAAATGCTTAACTATAGCTGGTCATATTCATCAAAAAAAGCTATTGAAAAACTAGGTTATAAAATTACTCCCTTAAGAGAGGGATTAGAAAAAACAATTGAATGGTATAAAGACTTTAATGAAAAAGAAAAAAAATAAGAAGAGGATTTTAAAAAAATGTTGGAAGAAGGGTTAACAAGTCAAATTATAGATCAACAGAAATATAAGACAGAAATAGCAAAAAAGTATACCACATTTCTGTCAAAATA
>JBHLPZ010000105.1:0-10301 GCA_048885325.1 Candidatus Odinarchaeota archaeon | reverse complement strand
TAATATTCTTTACCTCAAAATCCTTTAATTTGTTATAATTTTGTTCTAATTTTGTTTAATTTTTCGAATTATCGATTATTGTAATTTCTTCTTCACAATCCTCCGAATAAGGCCTAATATGATCATAGTTTCTTTTAAAGATGATATTTTTGTCAAGTTTTCTTAAGAAATATTTACATGGTCCTTCAGAGATTAATCTGCAAGATTTTTTTGTATCTATGTTTAGATTTAGAGAAAGGTCTAGTACTGGACATTTGTTTTTGCATCTTGTAATCAATTTATTGTCAGTTATCTCAATGGTTTCACAATCTTTTTTTGGTATTTTTAAAAAGTCAAAATAAAAAAGGTCTAATATGTCTCTAGAAGTAATTTTATTTGGTATTTTTCTTTTATTGCTTAAATGCCATTTAAAAGCGAAGATGTAAAAACTTATCTCCAAAATTCTAAGATGATATAATAATTTTAAAATTAATCTATTTTCCACAATTAGTTTCTACCAATGCAAGAAGTTTTAATACTTTTTACTTTTTAAGAAAAACCAATCTATAATGAGTTTCTGCTCAAATAAAATCAATCTAACTTACAATTTACTTTTATCCTATTTTATATTATAAAAAACATTTAAAATATTAATATAATTTAATCAGTTTAAACTGGTGTTTTTAGTGGCAACAATAGACGAATCTAAAGTGATTAGAGCACCTATAGCGTGTATTTTAGGACATATAGATCATGGTAAGACCAGTCTTCTTGACTATATCCGCGGTACAGTAGTTCAGCAAAGGGAAGCAGCAGGTATAACTCAGCACATTGGAGCATCTTATTTTCCTACAGAAGATATTAAAGAATTTTTAAAAAAATCAAAACAAGAATTTGCTGAAAAAAAAATAAAACTACCAGGAATTCTAGTTGTTGATACTCCTGGTCATGCAGCATTTTTAAATCTTAGACGTAGAGGAGGAGCAGTTGCAGATATAGCAATTTTAGTGATTGATGTTACAGCTGGAACACAGCCTATAACTTGGGAATCTGTAAGGATTTTAAGAGAGCGTAAGACGCCATTCGTAATTGCAGCTAATAAAATTGATAGAATATCCGGTTGGAAGCCGAAAAAAGATGCTGATTTTCTTGATACATATAACTCTCAAAAACCACACGTAAAAGACTTTCTAGATGAAAAGCTTTTACAAATAATGGGAAATTTTTTGGAAGAAGGCTTTAAAGGTATAGAGAGATATGACAAGATTAAAGATTTTACTAAAAAAATAGCAATAATACCTACTAGCGCTAAAACGGGTGAGGGAATTTCAACACTACTGTTGGTTTTGATGGGTTTGGTACAGCAATACCTAACTGAGAATCTTAAATTCTCTGAAGGTCCAGCAAGAGGAGTTGTTCTGGAAGTTAAAAAGGAGAAAGGACAAGGCATAACATTAGATGTTTTAATATATGATGGTATCCTTAAAAAGGGAGATGAATTCATTGTGGGAGGATTAGAAAAACCTATCAAATCGAAAGTGAGAGCTCTTTTAAGACCCAAGCCTTTAGATGAGATTCGAGATCCTCGTCAAAGATTTGATCAGGAAGAAATGGTAAGTGCTGCGGCAGGAGTAAAAATTTTAGCTCCTAATATAGATGAAGTAGTTGCTGGTTCACCCTTAAGAGGTATTGGAAGTGAATCTGAAGAAGAACTTGTCTATAATGAAATTGAAGAGGAAGTGCAAAGTATCAGGATAAAAACTGAAAAAGCAGGAGTTGTATTAAAAGCAGATACTCTAGGTTCGCTTGAAGCATTAAATAACCACTTTTCTCAAAATGGTGTTAAAATTAGTGTCGCTGATGTAGGTTCTATAAAAAAAGAAGATGTAATAAATGCAAATATTGTTAAACATCTAGATCCGTACTCAGCTGCCGTTTTAGGTTTTAATGTTTCTATATTGCCTGAAGCTAGAGAACAAGCAATTTTAAACAATATTAGAATATTTACAAACGATGTAATATATCGCTTATTAGAAGATTATATTGAATATGCTGAAACTAGAAAGGCAGAAGATACTGCTAAAGGACTAAGCGAATTAATTTTACCAGCAAAAATTAAAATGATGCCAGATTTCATTTTTAGAAATTCTGATCCCGCTGTATTTGGGGTTCATGTTGAAGCTGGAACATTGTATCCAAAAGTATCCTTAATAACTGATGAAGGAAAGAAAGCAAGAAGGGTTCATCAAATCCAAGATAAAGGACAAACCATAGAAAAAGCCCCTAAAGATTCTGAAGTAGCCATTTCTATTCGCGGTATTGAAATAGGAAGAGATATTGGAAAAGATGAGACTTTTTACGTGAATGTTCCTGAATCTCATGTGAGACAATTAATGGGGAAATTCATAGATGAGCTAACTACTGATCAAAAGGAGGCATTAAGAGAGTATGTTATTTTAATGAGAAAAGTTAACCACCCTTGGTGGGGAATATAAAATAAAAGCCTAAACTCTTCTATTTTTCTTCTTTTCACCTTATCAATAATTATTATTGTTCAAAATCTGTTCATTATAATGTACATAAGATTTAAATAATTATTGATTTATTATTTATCAAAACGATGTTAAAAATGGAAATAATGCAAGATAGAAGTAGAAATAAAATAATTTCAGACGCAAAAAAGTATGGAGGAATAGGACTTAGAGGACAATTACTTCGGGTACATAAAAATGGTGCCAAATTTACAATTAGTAAGGTATATCTTGAAGATAAGTTGATAAATCCAGAAGTGCTATACACTCTGATTTTAATTCCAGAAGCAAAAGTAGCTTCAAAAACTGGAGTCATTTTAAGCTATTTTCATAGAAAATTAGGTCCACTTGTTTTTTATTCATATCCAGAAGATGTATTTAGTGAGAGAGAAAGAAGCCTTGCTTGTAATCTCATGGATAAAATTTTTAATGAGAAATTTTTTACTTATCAAACCATCTTTTTCTCTTCAATGAATTACTATTTTGAAATAGATTCCAATTGGTCTCGAGGTAATAAAGAAATGGTAATGCTTAGTGTTATTTTAAACACTCCAATAAATGCAAAAATTGAGGATAAGATTGAATTTGTGTGTCATGAGTTTGCATTAAAAGTACAAAAAACGGAAAAAATTTTTATGGCATTCCATTTGAATGAAGTAAATAAATTTAAGGGAGCAAAACAAGAAATTCAAACTAAAATTGAACTCCTTCAATCATATATTAAAGAATTTTATAATACCATTAATATTTCAATAAAGAAAATTTAAGAGTATAAATACAAATTTCGACAACTACAAATAAAGTGGAAGTAATATATTCTAATATATACAGATTTTTTAAAAGCTATTATATCATTTTAAGTCCATGAATTCAATAGAAAATGTTCTTATTAGTGTGCTTAAGGAAATAACTCCTAATGCTGAAGAGATTAATTTTACTAAAAATATTATTAATAAGTTGAAAGAACTATTATCTTATACTGCCAGAAAACGAAACATACATTATACTAATATTGAAGCACAAGGATCTACAGGAATAAAACAAACTCAATTAAAGGGAGATTATGATATTGATTTATTTATAGGATTAGATTACAATTTTTACAAACCAAATTATCGAGGTCTGAGCAAAAATAAGTTAAAAAGTAAATCTAAAAAAGATTTTCTTGAATTATGTAAAGGATGGATAATTAAATCATTAACTTCAAAAGAATTTCAAAATCCTAGATTACTATATGCTGAACACCCTTATGTAACCGTCGATTACATTACTGATAATCTTAAAATTGAAGTTGATATTGTGCTTTACTTTACTTTACCTTTAGAATATATAAAAAATACTGGTCCCTTAACTGCTGTTGATAGATCCCCTTGGCATGGTAGCTTTATTAAAGAAAATCTATCAACAAGGCAAAAAAACGATGTAAGACTATTAAAACAATTTTTTAAGGCAAGTCATTGCTACGGAGATAAAAGCGTCGTTGGTAAAATGGGTTTTTTTGGATATAGCGCAGAACTTTTAATTTTTTATTATAACTCTCTCCTTAATCTATTCAATAATTTTGAATTTCTTAAAAATACTCCATTAGATTTTTATAAAAGACCAATTGAAGAATTAAAGAAAACTACTCACTTTCAAAATGACTTTCTTATTATTGTAGATCCTATAGATAAAAATAGGAACGTGGCTTCGGCAATTTCAGATCGAGCCTATAAGTATTGTAATTATAGAATCCAAGAGTTTTTAAAAAAACCTAGTAAGGAATTATTTAAAATTAAGCCAATCCCGGAAGAAGATCTTTCAACTAAAAAAAACTCAATTCTTTCAAATATTTATGTAGTTGAATTAAAAAATAAAGATCCTAAAATGCATTATACAATAAATCGTGATAAATTATATTCTCTCGGTCAAGGCATGAAATTACACGGTGAAAAAGAATTTTCTCACGTTGATAGGTTTGGAAGAATTGAATTTGAATTGTATTTTGAAGATAATATAAATGAATACAGCATAGCCATTTATAGCGAAAAATCTAGTATCTCTAAAGCTTATTTGAGAAAAGGCCCTCCCGTAAAGTCAAAATTTCATGTAGAAAGATTCAAAAAGAAAAATCCAAACTTCATTGAAAAAAATAATTATTTATGGACAGAAACTAAAAGAGAATATACTCAATTTTTAAGTTTCCTTAAAGATTTTATAAAAGATAAAATTCCTGAAAATTTAGAAATTTTAAATCTCTCACACGCTCTTAATGCTAAATCAAAGACAGCAAAGAAAGCAATTTATATATTAAATAATTTTATTTTACCTTTCTACAAAATTCTACAATAATTCGATTTTTCAATTTTTCATGAAGGGTATAAAAATTTTAAAATGTTAAAGAAGAAGAAATAGGTATGAGTAAAATAAAAATTACCGTAATAAAACAATTTGGCCCTAAAGATGTACTAGGGCATGAATTCATCCGAGCTGATGGGACACCCATTAAAAAATGTGCTATGACAGAAGGTATGGAATTTATTGTGGATGAAAAAGGAGATATGCCAGAAGGATTTTGCCATCATGCGTGGTATGGATTATACAAAAATATATCAATATTACAATGCGGAGGTGGATTCCCCACTTGGACTGGAGAAGATATGATTTATACGGCATGCCCAGATGGCATCCGCCCCGTATGTTTCAAATTGGAACGAACTTCTGATTAGAATTTATATAACAATTTTTTTTCTTATTTTAAGATACTAAAATGACAATAAAATTTCAAAATTCTTAAATTTATACATTTAAAACATAAAATTTTTATGATTTAACGTATTTTTTTTAACAATTACAATATGTTAATAAGTTTAATGTGAATTTATTATGGTAAAAGTGAAGAATCCGGAAGAGATCGCAAAACTGGTGACTTCTGGTTCATATGAGAAGAAAAGAATATTTAGTATCACAGCTCACATAGATCATGGCAAAACTACTGCTACTGATTACCTTTTAAGACGAGCTGGGCTAATGCGCCCCGAAGATGCTGGGCAATTACAGATGACAGATTCAGATGATGAGGAGCAAGAGAGAGGTATCACCATCTTTACTTCAGTTGTTTTACTCGCGTTTAATGATCCAAGAAATTCAGATGATGATGAGTCTTATATATTTCAACTAAATGATACGCCAGGTCATATTTCCTTTACTGGAGAAGTTTCACGTGCTTTAAGAGGATCAGATGGTGCTATTATCCTTGTTGATGCTTTAGAAGGGATTATGACTCAAACTGAAACAAATATTCGCCTTGCTGTTGGTGAAGAATTCTGTAAACCAGTTCTTTTTATAAATAAAGTTGATAGGTTAATTAGTGAACTAAAATTAACTCCAAACGATACATACGCCAAAATTGATGATATAACAAAGCAAGTAAATGAATTAATTAAAAAAGTTAGACCGCCAGATTCAGATTGGGGTGTTGATTTCGCTAAAAATAGTGTTGCAGTAGGTTCAGCAAAACATGGGTGGGGTTTTACCTACGAAATTTTGAAAGAAAAAGGACTTACTCCTATAACTGTCTTTGAAAAATATAATGAAGGGGATATTCAATGGCTAAGAGAAAATTTACCTCTTGATGAACCAATGTTAAGAATGGTTGTTGATCATTTACCAGATCCAATATCAGCAGCAAAATATAGAATTCCTCACCTCTGGGGCGGAGATCTTAATTCAGAACTTGGACAAGCATTAATAAAAAGTGATCCTAATGGTCCTTTATATGGGATGATCACAAAAATTTTCTTAGATCCAAAAAGAAATTACCAGGCTACATTAATTGGGCGAGTTTTCTCAGGTACATTTGATCAAACTGATAGTATTTATCTTGTGGGGAATCGTACAGCAAATAGAGTTAAAAGATTAGGTGTTATGGAGATTACAGATATTCTTGATATACCGAAAATACCCGCTGGAAATTTATTTGCATTATATGGATTCATTTGTCCTTCAGGGGAAACGTTTATCCACGCAGATGCTGTTCCAAAGGATAAAGATGAGAAATCTCAAATTCCATCTTTTGAAAAAATACACTATGCTTGTAAAGCTGTGGTATCAAGAAGTGTTAAACCACAAGACCCACATGATCTAGCTAAATTAGGGGAGGTTGTTGAGAAGTGGTTACAAGCAGATCCTACTGCGGAATTCCGTCTTGATAAAGAAAGTAAAGAATATATCCTTTCTGGAATAGATCCACTTCAAATCGAGATTTTAGTTAAAAGAATTAATAATCAAGTAAAAATTGATATTGGAGAACCAATCATAGTCTATCGAGAGAAAATTATTAAAAAAAGCAAAGAATTCCATACTAAATCATCTAATGCCCATAATAGAATTCTTTTATATGTAGAACCCTTAGATGAGAAAACAGAAGAATTACTTGACGAAGGTAAAATCACCGATTTACAGAACGAGAAAGAACGCGCCCAAATATTAAGGGAAGAAGCGGGCTGGGATACAAAGGAAGCTCGACGCATAGTTGATGTTTATAAAGGAAATATACTTGTAAATGGGACATCTGGTTTACAGAGATTCGATAGAGTTAAAAATGATCTTGTTAGCGCTTTTCGAAGTTGGCTCAGTGAATGCATTATAGCCAAGGAACCAGCTCTGGGAATGAAAGCCACGTTTATAGATATGGTCATCCATGAAGATCCCAGACATACCCAGTACGCTCAAACTGCAGGTATGGCATATG
This sequence comes from Candidatus Odinarchaeota archaeon, assembly GCA_048885325.1. GTDB lineage: Archaea > Asgardarchaeota > Lokiarchaeia > Sigyniarchaeales > SOKP01 > SOKP01. The sequence continues at coordinate 3,059 of JBHLPZ010000105.1, read as the reverse complement.
CAGCTTTAGCTCTTTCAATGTTGGATGCAGATCCTCATCTTTATGAACCGGTTCAAAGAATAGATGTAAAAACTCCACAGGGCACTGAAGGTTCTATTAACTCGATTATCAATAAGCACAGAGGGCGAATAAATAACGTAATTCCTGAAGGAGAGTATGTAAGAGTTCAGGGACAAATTCCTGCTGCTGAGATTATTGGTATCGCTGATGAAATTAGAAGTTCTACTCAAGGCAGAGCCTTTTTTGGGTACGAATTCAAAGGCTTCGAAAAAGTTCCTCCTTCACTAGAAGAAGAAGTTATCTTAGAAATACGGAAACGTAAAAATATGCCTATAGAAATGCCATCATCTAAATCGTTTGAGCGATTTATTTATAAACGTACTTAAGTTTTATTTTTTATTTGTTTCTTTTATTTTATTAACATTTCTAATATTTCTTAAAGAATAGAGTCTTTTTGTTAATGCATAAAACGCATCATTTACGCCTTGACCTGTTAAAGCACTAGTTTTATAGTAACCTAGAAAGTTATGTTCCCTAACATACTCTTTTACTTTAGAATCACGATATTCTGAAGATTGCAATTCTTCGTCATTTACCAAATCAATTTTGTTTCCAAATAAGGCAATCTGTATATTCCCACAGTGTTTTTGAACTTCAGAAAGCCATTTGTCTACACTCTTAAAACTCTTTTTCTCCTCAGATGAATGTGAAAACACTATGATAGCAGCATTACTACCTGAATAAAATTTTTGACGCATTCTTTCAAATGTCGGTTGTCCTGCGATATCCCAAAAAATAAGTCTAAAACTCACCCCATCAATTATTTCCTCGTACTGAGTAAATTGTGCCCCAAGCGTAGCAATATAATCTTCTTCAAATGCTCCCTTTGTATACTTTCGGATTAAAGAAGTCTTTCCTACTGCTGCATCTCCAACAACTACAATTTTATATTTAAATTCAGCCATTTTTTAATCTCTATCCTCTTTTTCTTTATAAATTTCTTAAAAAATCTTCTAAAGCTTTTATCTTTTTTGTCAATGTATGAAAAGCTTTATTCACTTTCTGACCAGTTAATGCACTTGTTTTGAAATAACCTACAATTCCATGTTCTTTAACAAATCTTTCTATATTTGAATCGCAAGTTTCTAAGCTTTTATCTATAGCTAATACTTCCTCATTTATTAAATCTATTTTATTTCCAAATAAAACAACTGGAATTTTACCACAATGTTCTCTTACTTCGGAGAGCCATTTATCTACACTCTCAAAAGTTTTTTTTTCATCGGGTGAATGTGAAAACACAATGATAGCACCATTACTACCCAAGTAAAATTTTTGTCGCATTCTTTCAAATGCGGGTTGGCCAGCTATATCCCAAAAAATAAGCTTAAAATCAATTCCATCAACATTTTCTTCGTATTGAGTAAACTGAGCGCCAAGAGTAGAAATATACTCTTCTTGGAACGTTCCTTTAGTAAATTTCTCAATCAAGGATGTTTTACCTACAGCACCATCCCCAATTATCGGGATTTTAAATTTATACTTGATTTTTTCCATTTTATTTTTATAATCACACATTTATTTAATAATATGTAACTTTCTTCTCATTTATTAAAAAAATTGCTTTAGCGAACTATTTATTTAAATCGATCAAATATCTTTGTAAAATTATTATTTAATTTTAAGTATAAGGTTTCAAATTATCGTCCTTTTGATGAATCTTAAAATTTATAGAATTAAAGCATTATTATAAATATTAGAGATACTTAAAATTTTAATAAATATTCTTTTAAATGATTGAACCATGACTGAGAATCATAATAGGGAAGAAATTGAATCTGAAGAAGAGGAGATTGAACAAAAAGAAAAAGATTTAGAGGCATATTATTCTGAAATGAAGAGTTTAGAAACCGATTTTTCTGATTTACATGATATGGATCTTGAAGAATTGAAGGAAATCCAGGAAGCCATCTCTAAAGTTAAGGAAATGAAATCTAAACCCCTTGAAAAAGTTACTGATCTGAACATTCCTGATGAGTTAAAAAATTCTGAACTTAAAACTGAAGGAACTCAATTAGATGAATATTTAGCCCAAAAAGAAGCAATGATTTTAGATTTTTCAGATTTAGAGGAAATAGAATTTGAAGAACTAAAAGATATGCAAGATGCAATAGACTCTGTGAAAAAAGAGCAGTTTGAAGGATCATCTGAAGAATTTGTCCAAACCCAATCTACCCAGGCAATCTCCTCTGAACTAGAAGAAAAAATCAAACAAGAGCTTTTAGAACGTAAAGTTGAGAAAGAAAAAGAGATTGTAACTCCCGAAAAGTTTTTGGAGTATATAAAAGAAAAAAGAGATAAAATTTGGTATCATGTGCTTTACTATTTAGTATATCAAGCTGAAGACCATATAGCAAGTAAAGAATTACTTTATGATATGTTAAAGGAAAATACAAGTAAAAGTTCAATAGATCCTATTCCAGAACATCAATTTTATTTTGGATTAGGTTATATTTTAAGGTTAACTCTAAATGAAAAGCAAGTAGTTCGTTTCAAGAGTGGAGGAAAATTTAAAATAAATATTGGTGTAGAGATATTGAAAGAATTGTTAAAACAATCTGGAGAACCAATAATTACTAAACCAGTCCTAAAAGAGGAAGAAAAGAAAAAAATGTTTACTGATTTTCTTAAAGAAGATTTTAAGGATATTTAATTATGTGTTAATAATATGAAAGAGAAGCCATCTTTATTGATTATTGGGAATTCTAATGTAGGAAAAAGTTTAATAACAAGACTTTTACTCCCCCAATCAGGTAAATTTAAAGGAAAAACTGGTAAAATTCCTGGAAGCACATTATTAATAAAACAAGTGATGCAGCCTAAATTACCCTATAAGATAATTGATTTGCCTGGTTTTGGATATATTAAGCACTCCAGCCATAGAAGACAAGAACACCTTAAAAAGCAAATTGTAACCCATATTGAAAAGCACCATTTCGATTACTTTCTTGCTTTGGTTGTTATTAACATTCTAAGAATTGAGGATGAAATAACTAAAT
>JBHLPZ010000104.1:0-10420 GCA_048885325.1 Candidatus Odinarchaeota archaeon | reverse complement strand
TCCAGTGTATTTAACATAGAATAATGATACTTAAGAAACTTGTAGTTGGCCCTTTATTGACTAATTGCTATATTTTTGGCTCAGATAATACAAATGAGGTAGTTATCATTGATCCTGGTGGTGATGGTGATAGAATTATTGAAACTATTGAGAATCTCAATGCAAAACCTATCGCTATATTGCTTACGCACTGTCATTTTGACCACACATTAAAACTCGGTAAAATAATACGCCATTTTAAAATTCCACTAATGTATAATAGAAAGGAATTTGATTCAAGAATATTTACTCAAAGAGAAGCAGATAGATGGTTGGTTGAAGGAGATATCATAAAAATAGGAAATGTAAGTCTTCATGTATTAGAAACACCAGGACATTCTCCCGGATCTCTATGTTTCTATTCAAAGGATGTAAGAACTTACGAGGGAACAAAGATCGACGGGATAATCTTTTCTGGTGATTTGATATTTCGAAGAAGTATTGGTAGGTCTGATATCCATGGAGGTGACCCTAATCAGTTATTTGAAAGTATTAAAAATAAGATAATGTATAATGAAACGCTCTCAGATAACTTTTTAATTTTTCCGGGTCATATGGGTATAACATCAATAAAAGATGAGCGTAAAATGAATATGTTTAAGAATTATTTTCTTTAATTACTTTCAGTTATTTCTTTACAAATTTTTTTTAATTATTTCTTTAATAAATAAGATGATAATTTTTTAAGTACATAATATATTATATTATTAAAAATCAGTTTTCAATTAGAATTAATTGAGTGTAGATTAATTTGATTAATAGAAGCGAAGTTAAAGCTATAATTCGAAGGTTTGAGGAGCGAGAAGGGATTAGAGGAGTTATCATCTGTGACTCAACAGGTTTGCCCATAGATTCAAATTTGGATATTAATATAACTGAAGAGGTAGCAGCTTATGTAACATCCTTGATTGGAAAGGGACAACAAGTGGTTGATGCTTTAAAGGAAGGTTCTCTAAAGTTTATCAGATTAGAGACATCCAAAGGTGAAACGATGGTTGCTTTAGAGAGCAATTTAATTCTAATCATATTAAAATAATCTCTGGAGTTTTTTTTTAATTTTAATTTAATGAATTGTTAGTTCTATTTCCCTTTTTATATATTTGATAAATTTAAATTTCTTCGAATTATATATATATTTAAGAAAAATTCTCCACTCAATTTAGAAAGGTATAACTAATTTTATATAAAAAAGGAATAAAAGTTGAATATTTATGGACAAGAAAGTAATTGAGCAGAAATTAGCAGAATTAATGGATATCATACCTGAGTGTGAAGGATTAATTGCTGCAGATACAAATGGTAAAGTTATTATTGGTCAAACTATCACAGAGACGGATCACAGTGCTATAGCAAAAGCATGTACAAGTATTATAAATGATTCAAATACATTGGGAAAAAATATTAGTAAAGGTAAATTAAAAACTACCACCATCGAATTAGATGAGGGGTTTGCAGTTTTAGTAGGATCAGATACATTAATTTTGATTGCACTAACTGGACTTGATGGTCGAGCTTCATTAAGTCTTTTAAAACGTAATTTGATTTCAATATTAAATCTTTAATAAAAAAATCCTCTTTTTTTAAAATAAAAAAATTAAAAGAATCGTTAATAGCTTATTTTTTCTTTTTTTCTTTAAAACCTTCTTCTTCTAATAGAGAATCTAAATCAGTTTTTTCAGCTTCTACTTTTTCTTTCTTGATTTCCGTAACTTTAACATATTTCCCTCGTCGACGCCTCTTTTTTATTGGCTCCTCAACGGGGGTTTCTATTCGTTTAATCAATCGTCTCACGAAAGCATACATGAATAACCAAAACAAAACAATAACACTAATAATTATAACAGTCAAAAAAGAATTAATATAATCTATTAAAGGCACATCAAATACCTTAAAAGTAGCTGAGGCACGAAATGTTAAATCCTCTCCTGTTAAAATATTATGGGCATCAATAGAAACATTAAAGATTAATTGGTTCATAGCAGAAACATCAATTTCAACAAGAATAGTTGTTGATTCATCTGGTTTTAATTGACTTAATTCTAAATAGTTAATCCCAACTATTCTACTTGTCATAGTAGGCAGAGTAATAATTGATATATTTGATGCTGGGATATATAATTGAGAATCTCCAGTATTTATAATGTCAATTCTTACTGTTGCTTCTCTATTTCTATAAAAGAGAGGCACATTTTGACTGATTGAGATTTTAAGATCATTAATTTCACGATATAAATCTACAGTAACATTTTGGGAGGTGCTTAAAGTAAATGTATCTCCCGACCAGGTTAATCTGAATAATAATTGATCTTCTTCATTTAAAGTTAGTGTATCAATCTCAAAATTAATTTCTCCCTCACTGCTAGAATTTTGAAAAGAAATTTTTTCCCATAAACCTTCATTAAAATACTGAAGGGTAATATTCTTAAATGGAATTATTTCTCCAAATTCAGTTGTTAGAAAGGCACTAAGATTAAAAATCTGACCTCGTATAGGTGTTTCGGGATTTATTGAGATATTTGAAAACATACTATTCTTTTTTAACGTAAATGATGCAATAAAATCATTATAACTACTCACATAATTTTCATCGAAAATATTGACGACAAACGTAGTTTGATTGGGTAAATAGAGACAATCGTCTCTTTCAAAGGGGGTTAAAATATTTGCCCCAGTAATTTCTTTATCGTATTTTAGAGTCATTAAGTAACCTTCAAAATCATTTTGAGTGCTATTTACTATCAATGCATAATCCCCACTCTTGTATATCCCCATTTCAACATCTTCATTTCCATATTTAATAAATATTGTTAGTTTAGTCACCACCCCTCCTTTCCTTACAGGTGCATTAACACCCTGCCAGATTCCATCATTCTCTAAATGTGGGATAGTGAGCTCTAATACATACTCTTGAGTATCTTGACCTAAAGGATCTCCCTTCAATTTTAATGTTTTATAACCTGAGGTTGCTTCGTCAATAATCCAATTCTCGTTTGCTAATGAGACTAATTGGGCTTTAACTTTTACATTAACATCAGTTAGTTCAAACATATTTTGAAGAGAAATATTCACCTTAATATTTTCATCAGGATTTAAAATTGTTTCATTTTGGAGAAATGAATTTAAAATAATTGGAATATTTACATTTCCTATTTTAAAATTAAATTCTTGGTTAATTTTATAATGTTGAACAGGATAATAATGAGGTCTATCTGTCACATTAACAGTACCAATAAGGATAGAATAATCTGTATATACTTCATCTACTGTACCATTAAGAACATTTTGATTTAAAGTAGGATAGTAAACGCAATCATCCATTTCTACATTATAAGAATCAATATATAGTTTGAGCTTTTTACAGCCAATAGCAGAACCATTAGTCCAAAAAAATCCTAAATAATAATTTCCGAAATATGTTAAAGTATTTCTGATTTGTAAAAGCGTATCATTATTGAAATCATACCTCAAAACATCATCTTTTATTACACCGGTTAAATCATCTCTTTCTCCGCCGGGATATTCTCCGCCTGGATTTTCAGGGTAAAATAAGATTACATTAGCATCCCCACTCTTTGGAGGATTACCATTTATATCTTGAATATCAACGCTGGCTGTCATATCGTCGCCAAACATAAATCCATTCGTTTCCCAAAAAGTCCCACCATAATTGATATGGCTATGCATAGCATAAATAAGATTTGGACTTGTTAATTCTATTGTATAATTACCAGAATTTAAATCCACTAAAGTTTTATTCACGATTGTTTTTTCATATCCTTGTTTGTATATATCCCCCGATTCTCCCCCTGTTTTATAATATAACTCATCTCCAATTGGATTAGTTAAATTATGAGCATCATAAGCACTCGGATATACAAACCAGAACTCAAAGAAGTTCCAATCGTCAAAATTCGTGTGAGTTAAACTTAAATCATAAATTAAAGTCCACTCAGGTAGCGAATCATAACTTACATTATATGAAGTTATGGTGGATTCGATCCAGTAAGCTTTAACAGAATAGGTTACATTAAATTTAAATCCTTTAGTAATACTTTTATTCCAATTTAGATTAACTCTAAAATTATTTGGAGGAATAGCACTTATAGGTACAGCAAAGTTATTCTTCCATTGTCCTAAACCCCAAGTTAAATATGAGCTAACATTATATGGAGCAGAACGATCTTCTTGATCTTCTATTGTGATATTTTGGATACGTAAATTATCATCTTCAGATTTCCAAAAATCGGAGGGCATATAGCCTCTAGTTACGTTAATTTTGAATAAAGTTGCATCTAAACGTTCAGATATATAAGGAAATAGTGATGGAACCGTTTTTCGAGCAATATTCCAATCTTGGCCATTAGAAGAAACTCTCAATTGATGGTCGACAGAATTATCTGGGTCACCAAATGTAAACCTAGGTATTGTAACTAAACTGTAAACTTTTTCTGGTCGATTTGATTTAATTACAATAAAATAATTATAAAGTTTCAAATCTAAGGTATTAGCGGTATTGAATTTGAAATAAGTTAAATTATCCTCATTATAACCAGAAATAACAATTGAATCTATCATTCGAAGATAATTTGGTTCTATATTATTTGTTCTAAGATTAGACTGAGTTCTGACTATAGTAGCATTTGCCTCATACAAAGTGATATTTAGCTCAGCGCTAGCAGCTAAACTAACATTTAATGTACGTATCCAAGCATAAAATCCATTTACTGTTGATTTCTTGCCCTTTAAATCAAACTCTAAAGCAATATAGTTATTACTGGTAATTTCCAAATCAAAGGCATAAGTAGCAGAAACATCGAGTTCAGCTAAATATACAACATACTTTTCCATAGTCGATCTTTCGAAATAAAATTGTATATAATTTACATCTGAGAGATCTATGAAATCTAAATTTTCATTGATAATTTTCTTCTCAAAATCTTGAAAACCTAAACTACTATTAATAAAGATTGGTTTTGTTATATTCTTCCAAGTTGAATCTGAGATATCATACACTTTTAATGTTAAGTATGTATTTAATGTCGATCTTAAAGTAAATGAATTAATTAATCCTAAAATGAAGGTCCTATTGAATTCCAAATATATAGAAGGACTCCCGCTTAAGAATGATGCTCCTGTAAAATTAACTGCAACAGTAAAATTTATTATACCGCTTGATGCATTAAATCGTACAAATGTGGAAGGGTTATTATCAATTAAGTCATTAAAATCCACAGGAAGGTCCCCAGGAAAAATATTTCCTTGATTTACTGTTATAGAAGATTTATCAGTTTCATAATCATATTTAATAAAATTTCTTGCATCCAAGGCGTTAGTATTTTCAAGAATGTAATCGGTTGTATAATTATTCTGAAATGTAAAGTTAAAGTTACCATATGAAAGATATGCTGTATCTGTATCTGATAATGACGGAATTTCAAAATATTTTGTATTATCAATTGTAAAGGAATCATTTGTAGCATACAATCTAACATCTTGGGGATCTCCTGATCCCGTTATATAATAATCAGATAAATATCCATTTGAGCTAGAAGGGAAAGATTCTTCTAGATTGTAAATTGTATTATTTTGATGAGATTTATCCTTGTATAAGTTATTTGGATAAATTTGAATACTTGTTAAAACAATTAGAAAAATGAATAGACTGATGAAAAATAATTTTTTAAATTTCTTATTTCTGTGTATCAATAAAAACAACCGTATATCTCAAAGTTTTTAGTTATAAAATAATCTAAAAATATTAAAATTTGCCAATTTTTTTTAACTTTATTAAGTAATATTACAAAATGACTTAATATTATAAAATATGTAAATTTCTTAATCTAAAGAATTAATAAGCAAAATTCAGAGTAATGATGATCGAGGAACTAATTATAAAGGAGATTGAAAAAAGTAAAGAAGAGTATATAAATTTTTTAAGAGAATTAATACAAACAGACTCGTATAATCCTCCTGGAAACGAAAAAAATGTTGCGATAAAAATCCAAAATTATTTAAATTCCAGTGGAATAAAATCTGAAATTTTTCCTTTTAATGAAAATAGAGCAAATTTTATTGCTTATCTAAATGATAATTTTAATGGCAAAAATCTTTTATATAACGGACATATGGATGTTGTGCCTCCTGGTTCTGAAGAGGAGTGGAAATATTCTCCGCTATCTGCATTCGTGAAAAGAGACAAATACATTTTTGGAAGAGGGGCCACAGACATGAAAAGCGGACTAGCTGCGATGATTATTGCTTTAAAAATCCTAAAGGAATTGAATTTAGAGGTTTCAGGAAATTTAATATTAAATGCTGTAGCAGATGAAGAGACTGGTGGAATTTTTGGAACTAAATGGTGTTTAGAGAATAAATTAACTCACTTTAACATTGATTTCACTGTTGTAGGCGAACCTACAGGATTAGATCCATTACCCAAATCCATTATGTTGGGAGAAAAAGGAAGAGTGGTAGTAAAAATAGTTACAAATGGTATTTCTACTCATGCTTCGTGGCCTTTTATGGGAAAAAATGCTATTTATATGATGAGTGAAATTATTGAAAGATTAGAGAAATTAGATGAATATATACCAAGGATTAAGCCTCCTTTTTCAATAAACCAACTAAAAAAACTATTGAGTAATGCCTTTCCTAGCGAGGAGATATTCGAAAAGATTCTTGCTGAACAACCTATGCTTCAGAATATTTTGAAAGCTCTTACTAATTTTACGAAAAGTTTGACTGTTATACATGGTGGTATTAAGGATAATGTAATCCCAGATAAATGCGAAGCGTTTATTGATATGAGACTATTACCTGGTCAAAAAGTTGAAAGTATAATTAATGGTTTAAAACATTTAATAGAAGAGGATTTAGGATATGAAGTAAGTAGTGATTCAAAAAGTAAGCCTAATGATATATTTGTGAGTATAGAAATAATACAACAATCAGAAGGCTCTTTTTGGAAAGATTGGGAAAACGATCCAACATTGGAAACTTTAAAAAAGATTATTGAAGAAATTTATGGGAAGAAAATATATTATTTGATATACCCTGCAAGTCAAGATGCACAATTTATTCGAAATGGTGGATATTGTTATGCTACTGTATCATATGGTCCAGGAAGTGGAGCCTCAGCCCATGCAGTTAATGAATTTGTAGAAATACAAGATTTCTTAAATTCTATAAAAGTTTATGCATTGTTCGCCTATAAATTTATAAAATAAATTTTACTTGGAAATTTAAATTAATATTTTAATATATTTTAATTATTTTTATATAAGTAGGATTAATTAGAAAGAAATTAATAGAAAATTGCAAGACTTCAAAATAGAAGATTCGATTATTCTAATCGATAGTTCAAGATCAATGCTAAGAAGAGACTTTAAACCTAATCGTTTAAATGTTGCGTTAAATGCGGTCAATAATTTTATTCAAGCAAAATTCACTATAGATCCTAAAGATAGAATCGCAATCGTTTCCTTTGGGGATAACACTAAACGATTATGTCTATTTACGTATGATGAGAAAAAATTAGTAGATTCACTACAAAAAATTCAAATTTCTGGCAAAGGTATATTGCATGACGGTCTTGCTTTTTCACTTCAATTATTAGTAGCAGAAATGAGGAAGATAGGGGGTAAGACATATAGAATTTTTATAATTTCAGATAATAAAATAAAATACACCGATAAAATATTTAAAATTGTAGAGATTGCTAAAGGATTAGGTGTATACATTGATTCATGTCAATTAGGAAAATCTGATGATTATTCAAAAAGTATATTAAAAAAGATCGCTAAAATAACTGGCGGTCAATATGGGTTCTTCAATAATTCTAAGGCTTTATCAAATGCAGGAAAATCATATGCTTCAAAAAAAGAATTTAAGGAGTCAATAGATTATTTTGCACCAAATAAAGAAAAGAATTTAACTCCATTAGTAAGTGAAATAGCATTACCATTACGAAGACCCACATTTCTAGATATAAGATTAATGATGAATAATAATGATCAAATCGGAGAAAAATGTCAAATTTGTCATTCAATTAAATCGCCGATAACAAATGGGGATTTCTACTCTGAAGGCCGATATTGTCCTTCGTGTGATCGCCCAATGCACTTATCTTGTGCAGCAATGTGGGCAAAAAAAACAGAAGAAAAAGAAAATGTCTTTCGATGTCCCTTCTGTTTCTTCCTATTAGAATTACCAAAATCTACATCAAAATTAATAGAAGAAAAAGAGGATAGCACACCAAAAATTAGACTAATAGACGAAGGAGATATAAAAACAACAAAAATGAATTTAATGCCAGATGGCCTCGTTCGTCAAATTGATGCATCCTGTTCTTACTGCTTTAGTATATTCCTAGGAGATTATAAAGTGTACAAATGTGAAAGCTGTGGTTCATTTTATCATGAACCTTGCTTAAAGAAAATGTATAATGAAATCAAAGGATGTAGAAATTGTGGAGCGCAGATTATAAATGAATAATCAATTTATTTAGAAAATGCTTCTTAAGAAAGAATATCTTTTTATTAAAAGTATTTAAGATAACATTCTTTTTATAATAAAAAGAATAAAAGGTGATATTTTACATGTCAGAGGCAAATAAAACTAAATGGGTAATAACTTCTGCTTGGCCTTATGCTTCTGGGCCACCTCATCTTGGAAATTTAATTGGAAGCACATTATCTGCAGATGTATTTGCAAGATTTCTCAGAATGAAAGGAGATGAAGTAGTATTTGTATCAGGGTCTGATTCTCATGGTACACCTGTCGCAGTGGAAGCTAAAAAGCAGGGAATATCAGCTGAAGAATTAGCATTGAAAAATCATGAAATAATAAAAGATTTGCATAAAAAGTGGAAAATTTCGCATGATAACTATACTACTACGCATAATCCTACACATATTGAATTTGTACAAAATTTTTATTTAGATATTCAAAAAAATGGATATATATCTGAAAAAGAAATTGAGTCTTTTTATTGTGAAAATGATGATTTTTTCCTTCCAGATAGGTTTATAGAAGGAATTTGCCCTCATTGTGAAGCTGAAAAAGCCAGAGGCGATCAATGTGACAATTGTCAGAAATTATTAACGCCTCTTGAACTAATAAAACCTTATTGTACTATTTGTGGGAAAACTCCAGTAGTTCGTAAAACCAAACACTGGTATTTAGATTTTCCTAAACTTCAAAATCAACTTAAAAAGTTAATAGAAGAGAATAAAATAATTCCATCAAATGCTCGACAAATGTGTTTAAATAGCATTGCAGAAGGATTACCTGAACGATCAATAACGAGAGATTTGGAATGGGGAATTCCTGCTAAATTTAAAGGTGCAGAAGGAAAAACAATTTATGTATGGTTTGAGGCGGTTTTAGGTTATGTATCTGCCGTTAAAGAATGGGCAGAAAAGATTATTAATCAACCAGAAAAGTTTGATTATTTCTGGGAAGATCCCAATACAAAAACAGTATATTTTATCGGTAAAGATAATATTATATTCCATTTAATTGTATTTCCAGGATTATTAATTGCTTATAATGCTGACAAAAAGGATGGAGATAAATTAGTTCTTCCTTATAATGTATCATCAACAGAATGGTTAATGTATGAAAACAATAAATTCTCAAAATCTCGAGGAGTTGGAATTTGGATAGATGAGGCTTTAGAACTTGCTCCTCTTGACTATTGGCGTTTTAATTTGCTTTATAATCGTCCAGAAACAAGTGATACTTCATTTTTATGGTCTGAATTTGATAATAATATCAAAATTTTAAACGATAATATAGGAAATTTTATCCACAGAACCCTAACCTTCATTGATAGACAATTTAATAAAACTATTCCAGATAAATTAGAATATGATGATATCGACAAGAAGTTCATTGAAAAATTAAATTCAATTAGTAAGGAAGTTAGCGAAAGCTTAGAAAATTTTAGATTAAGGAAAGCATTACGAGATATAGTAAGTTTTGGAAAAGAAGGAAATGTCTATTTAAATGATAAAGCACCTTGGCATTTAATCAGGCAAGATAAAAAAGCAGCAGGACATGTGTTTAATATTTGTGCTCAAGCAGTATATGCGTTAGCAATTCTATTAAACCCATTTATACCTGATACTTCAGAAAAAGTAATGTCATATTTAAACATAACAGAATTAAATAACCTTTCTTGGGAAAGTATAAACGAAAATTCTATTAAATCTGGAAGTAAAATTAAGAAGCCAGATCCAATTTTTCAAAAATTAGATATTGAAAAATTAAAAAGTAAATTGAATCAAATAAGAAGAGGTAAAAAAGAATTGATTTCATATGAATATTTTAAGAAATTAGATATTAGAGTCGCAAAAATAGAATCGGTTGAAAAAGTTCC
>JBHLPZ010000103.1:0-10428 GCA_048885325.1 Candidatus Odinarchaeota archaeon | reverse complement strand
TTAAGAAATAAAAAAGGAAAAATAAATTAGAATTTTAATTACTAGAGCCATTAACGGTAATACTTCCGGTACCTGTGTTTATATTAAAATCATAATTGTATGTTGTTGGAAAATCAAGAGATCTAAATGGGTTAGAGTTGGTAGGAGTGAACCCTAATGTGTTTATACGATTATAACTGCCAGTTCCTGTGCTCCCATAAAAACTGGCACCCACACTGGCACTTGTATCTATATATATAATATTAATACTTCCAGTCCCAGTAGATATAGTTCCCGTAACATTTGCACCCATAAGAGCATGTTGATTTATGACAATATCTATACTACCTGTCCCAGCAGATAAAGACCAAGCACTATTCTTAGTATATTCCATATGATATGTTTTAAAATTTATACTTCCTGTACCTGTGGATAAAGCAATATCACTACCAATAATGCTATTGCTGAGATTTGCGACTATTGATCCTGTACCCGCATCCACTAACAAACCTTTTGAAAAATTCGCACTTTTACCATATAGGTATATACTACCAGTTCCAGCATCCAGATCTAAAGTGTCTTGGATAGTAGTATTATCAGATACGCTTAAATCAATGCTTCCAGTGCCAGAACTGAGAGAAAGATCGTTTAAGATCACGTTATTAGAGGTTGTCATACTAATTGATCCAGTACCTGTGTCAGCATTAATTTTATACACAACATCTGTTCTAAGAGTAACATATACATCGATATCATATGACTTGAACCAAAATGTAGGATTAAACCAAGTTTGTGGGAGAGGATCTAATCTAAAAGTTATTGGGGGGAAAGTTGTATTTTGCCACCAATCTGTAGATGGTCCAAAAAATTCAGCATAGTCTCTATTTGCCATGAATAGTCCTGAAATTTTCATATCTACATCAATTTTAACTAGGTAAGGAGTATTTGACGTGTTATATCGGATGTCTAAAGTCCCAAGACCAACATCTAAAGTTAGGTCTTCCATTGATGAAGGAACATCTTGATAATGAAAAGTGAACGATTCCTCAATTGTACCTGATGTGGCAAATCCCGTAATTACAAAACCAATAGCGCCCCCACCAATCAATGCAACAAGAACTATTATAGCTGTTCTAACATTTTTTCTCAAAATTTATCACTAATTCTTTTATTATTATTATGAAAAAATATTAAGAACTGGTATTTAAATAAAATTTAGTCTAATTTTTATAAACCCTTTTTTTAAAAATAGAAAAATCTTAGATTTCTTTTAAAATGGATTTAGCAAATTCTCGAGCCTTTTGAACATCCTCTTCATTTGGGTGTCCTTCTGTTAGTTTTATAATTTTTAAAGCTTTATCTCTTTCTTCGATAGGTAAACTATTGATTGCTTTCATTCGACTTTCTAAGGACATAACTTTATTTTCACCAACACAGTCAAATTCTCCTATAATTGTACAATTATTTTTTTCAAGAATTTTAGTTACTTTAACAAACGGAGTCTGATAAAGCTCCAAACTAGCATGTGTACAAAAGTATACAAATTTAGTAGGGAATTCGGTAACTTCTTTCATTAAATTTACAACAGAGTTATGTACCCTACTAGCATAAACTCCAGAACCGAGAAAAACTAGATCAAATTTTCCAAAATCAGTTGGATCCATCTCACTAATCGGCTTAAGATCTACTTTTTCAGTTGATAAGCCAATCTTCATAGCTTCAGCAATCATTTTTGTATTCCCCGATTGACTAAAATACGTTATAAGTATTTTCATTGACTTCTCACTCTTAAACTAATTGAATTATTATTTTTACTTTTACACTACGATTAAATAATAAAAATTTTTACATTTTAACTTGAAATCAAGACAATTTTATATAAAAAAAATTTAATCATCCAAATCTAAATTAAAGAATTTCCTTGCATTCTCAATGGTTTTTTCACTAACTAATTCTTGAGAAACGTTATGAGAATAAGAAATCGCAGCAATAGAAAATCGAGCATTTGAGGGCACATTGATTGGGCCTCTAAGATAAGGATGTTGATAATAACTATCTGTTTCAGTTAATAAAGAATCTAATGGAGAATTTTTAGTAACATTGCGCCATCTATTACTACCATACGCAGAACTAGGTACTGAGAGTTTAAATCCTTGTTTTGGCAATATAATTCCATAATCATCCGGTCCAGAAAAACAATGCCACATAACTTTTTCTGGATTTATATTAAAATCTTTAATTATGTTTAAAATCTCCTTAGTAGCACCATCTCTTTTATTATACCTATGCTTAGGGTTTTCCCTATCGTATTCAAGTTCAGTAGCATTCCTAACATGAAGAACATAGGGCTTTCCGAAACTTTTTGTTATTTCAAAAATTTTTTTTAACTCAGTAACTTGTTTCTCCCTTTTCTCAAGAGTTTGAGCATGATGAAAATCTAAACCTATTTCCCCTATGGCTAAATATTTATCTTTATTATTTTTAATAAAATCAATCCATTTATCCCAGTTTCCTTTATATTGTATCTTAGAGGTATAAGTAACTGTTTGTGGAGCCCATCCACACGTAAAACCAATTCTTTGTTTATCTTTTACAAAATTTAAAATTAATTCAAGAGTGGTGTTATCAATAGAGCTTGTTATTAAATAAATTCCTCCAATCATAAAATATTCTCTGAATTGTTCTTCGTCCGAAGGTAATCTATTATTTTTCTTAGATCTTGGAAATGGTAAATGACAATGAGCATCAATAAACTTAAGTCCATCTTTTGGTTCTGGAACAATTATTTTTTTAGGCATATTTTAAAAGATATTTTAATTAAGTATTCTCTGTTAGGAAATTGTTAGAAAAATTTAACTTTTATTTTAAAAGCATATATACCATTTAAATGAGTTTTTAAATAACTTCTTAATTTAAAAAGTTATATTTGAAAATTTTATTGATTATTCCATAGCAATAAATGGATAAGTTTAATGAAGTAAAAAACTCCAGCAATGCTAAAGAGATTAGTAGCTTTATCAGAAGCCTTATTGAGATTCTTGGTTTTTGGAGTGAAGAAGAAATCCAGAATGCCTTTAACACGTTCCTTCTTGAAATAGAGTGATCAAACAATAACGAGAAAAATTTCTTTAGGTGTTAGTTTTTTAAATCATTATTTAATTATTAAAATGAAATATTTAAATAGTAAAAGATTTGTTAAAAATTAATATAGCTAATGGTGAAGAAAATAATGAGCCTACAAGGTTGTTTAGCTAGTCGAAAGGATTGTTCAGGTGAAGGAAAAGTCTTGTCTAAGCCTGAAATCATGAATATCTGTAAAAGTACTCATCAAGCTGCACCATCACATGATTTATTCGTTGTTTTACCTGATGGTGGAGATTATGATGGAGGAATTTACAAGTATAATGATGAAGGAGCGAGTTTATTAACAGAAAATCAAAAGACAAAATATACAATGGAGTTGTATCCGGAATTAATCAAAAAGGATAATATCAAAATAGAAGATTTGATTAGGGTAGGGCTTAGTTGGCAATATTTATCTTTAAAAGTTGAATGCTTGGGATTAGGAGTATCCCAACGAGCAAGAGGTCCCAAGAAAGTTAACAAAATAATTAATAATGTAACCAATCAGGAGCATCTCTTTTTATACTCCGTGGCTGTTCGTGAAAGGGACCTTGCTGCTTTAATTGAAGATAAGACCGAACCGTACCATTGTGAATTAAAAGAAGGCACCATTATGTTAGAAACGCCTGAATGTTATAAGGAACGTGCGCTCTATAAAGGAATTTACAAAGGAATTGACTTGGATAAAGCCATATTTAATGAAATGGAAAAAAAGTCTCCGGAAAATAACAATCTTAATGAAATATCTCAGTTACTCTGGGCTTGTCAGGGAGAGACTGATCATGCTACTCATGGTAATCGGGATGGTTTAGAAAAGAATGGATATGGACGAGTTCACGCTTCTGGATGCGCAGGTTATTCAATATATCCGATAGTTATGGTTGATGAACTTGCAGGCATCCCAAAAGGAGCATATATTTACAATCCTGTGGGGTTTTCCGCGTTAAATCGTTGGGTAAATATCAATGATCGGATTACGTATGATCATTTCCTCCAAAAATTTAGTACTCTTCCTAAAAAAGATGGGATAGAAAATGAGTTCTCGGTGAAATATTCTAATTATTTAATTTTATTATGCATGGATAGGAAGAAACCATGTTCCGGATTCTTTCATAGCAAGATAATGGATGTAACGAGTTGGGCAGAAGTTGAAGCAGGGATGGCATTAGCGGGATTACAATTGCAAGCAAATGCGTTAGGTTTACGGTGGAGAAAGCATGTCATATCTAATCCAGAAAATCCCAAGTATAGAAAATTACTTGATCTCGATTCTGCGGAGAAAGAAATTAATAATTTAGCAGAAAATTTAGCAAATAAGGCAAAAAACGAGCACTTATCGCTGGTAAGTCATTTAGAACCAATTTTACTATTTCATCTTTAAAATAATTTAAAGTTTTAATGGGGATATAAACTGAGGTGAAATAATTGGAGAAGAAGTTTTTACCCATTTTAATTTGCTTTATTATTTCAATAATGATCTTTTTGACATTTGTGATTTTGGGAATCTTAACTATAAATAACCCTAGTTTAAATTTAATTCCTATAGAATATGTAAATTGGTTTCTCCCTTTGCTTCCAGGGAAAATGTATACCGATATAATTTTATTCTATCTTTTCCCCATTCTAATTTATTTAATATTTTTCGCTATTTCTCCTTATCTGGTTCAAATGCTATTTATAATAAATAAACTATCATATGCTTTCAGGAAAAAACCAGAATATGGATTTTTAGATTATAGTAGAGATATTAAACCTACACGTATTTTATATCGTGCAATAATATTAAGTTTTTTTACATTTAGTACAACAATATTAGTTATACAACTTTTAGATTTACCTCCACAGGCATTTAGAAGATTTTTATGGGCAGATTTACTACTCAATCCAGATTTAAGATACTTATACATTGCTGAGGGCACCTTTTTCATGGCTTTCTTTCTTACATCATTTTGTTCAATTTTATTTTTCCCTATTTGGCTTTTGGAGGATTGTGGACTAATATTGTATAGGACATTTCCAGAACAACGTAGAACTCCTATAGTTGAAGGAGTACATAATTCATATTTCAAGGTTTTAGAGACTTATACGGGCATAGCTACAATAATTGCTTATATTCGTCAAATTTATATTACATTTCTCGTTGTTAGTAAAATGCCGCCTGGTGATCCAGCAATATTAACCCCTCTAATTGTACTTTTTCTGCCTTTTATCATTACAGGACTTCTAGCAATCCCTATATATATTTATGAGAAAATGTTATCCAAATCTCTCAAACGTGTTAATTCAAGATTTTCAAAATATAATCTTCCACAATTTAAATTACCTGAATTAAGCGACTTGGTAGAAAAATCTAATGAATAATATCAGCATAACATAATCATAAATATGTGATTTCATCGCAATTCTTATCATTAGATAACTATAAGAACTTCGGCTTTCTACATGGAGCTATTTGAGGAAGAAATTGAAATTTATAATTCTAAAATGCGATTATTAAGTTGGTTATATGATGAGTTAAAATTACAGAAAGAGCTCTGTAAAGACATTTTAAATGAAAAAGGTCAAAAATTACCTCTTAATATCTAAGCTTGGAAAATAATTAAATTGAAGCTAAAATGATTTTTACTATATCAAAAAACTTCTTTTTAATACTATCAACATTACCTTTTATTGGCAGATGGATGAAAATTACGGGATAATTTCCTTTTGCTAAAAGTAACGCTGAATAATAAAGGTAATTGCAAATAAAAAGACCAGCGTAGCTTGATAACGATATATTTTTAGTACTTTTCATATTTGATATTATTTTTTTTAAATTTAGAATACTTTTTAGTCTTAAAAATTTTTTAAACTTAATGATTCCTATTCTAAATTTATTCTCATTATCTAATCCAAAAGCTAAATTCCATCCATATCTTTCGATTAGAATATTTTTACCTGAATAACCTCCGGTAAGTATTACTAACCTTGGATTAGACTTTAGTGTAGATAAAATTCTCTCATAATCTTTAAAACATTTCTTCCAACTTACAGGTAAAACTTTTTTGGTAAATATCGAATCCTCAAAATTGTCTGGGAAATTTCTCACAATTTCTTCACTAATATTAAGAGCATATTCACCAAACTTTTCAAAACCAGTTAAAATTATCATTCTTTAAAAATAAAAAATTAATAAAAAGTCAATGGATAAAATGGTTTAAGCTAATTTTTGCTTTAATTTTTCGTTTTCTAGTTTTTCAAGTTGTTTCTCTAAGGTAACTATCTCTTTTTCTTTAGCTTTAATCTTAGATTTCTTTTCTTTTTCAATATTATTTAATTTATCTTTTAATGCTTTATCTTTCCCTTTAAGTAAATTGTCGTGTTCTTTCTTTAATGATTTTACTTCCACAGCTAATCTATTTCTCTTGGAAACCCATTCATCTGCTTTTTCAATAGCTTCTTTTAGATCTATTTCAGCAGTATCTAAACTTGATTTTGTATTATGGATTTTTGAATCCCAATCTGTTTCAATCTCTTTTTCGGCATTTGCTTCCTTTTTGGTCGCATCTTCTTCAATCCGAGTTATATCATCTTTTAAATCACTAATTTTAGTTCTAATTTCTTCTTCAGCCATTTTAAATGTTCCCATTTAATCAATTTTGTATTGGGTTGTTTTATTTTTTGTAAGATAAAAATTTTATTTATTTTAATGCTTAATTTAAATTTTAATATGAATACTATATAAGCTATTTTTTAGTTAATTTCAATAGTCTAGTTTTTCTCCTAATGCCATACGGCATAAATCACTGAGAAAGTAATTTTTCAAACCGCTTCTTACTACTCTTGAACCCATAGAATCCATGCAAGCAGGACAATTATATACACACATTTCTGCTCCGTGTTTTATCATATCATCAACGTTCTTTTTCTGAACTTCTCGAGCTAATTTTTTCTTACCTAAAGACACAATTGTGCCAGCGCAGCATAAAGCATTTTCTCTATCATATTCTCTATCAACTCTTTCAACTCCAATTAATTCACAGACCTTATCAACCCATTCATCGATTCCTGGTGAAAATCGATTAGAACAAGGTCTTTGATAAGCAATTTTCAAATTGAGCTTTTGAATTTCTGATTCGTGTTCTTTTAAATAATGATAAAGGTATTCAAAAAGATGGATTGGCTTGAAATCTTCTGGTAATTCTATATTATTTCTGGGACAATAAGAAGTGTAAAAACCATAGCATTCATCATGGAAGCAGATCATCTCCTTTATTCCTTGAGCTTTAATATTATTTATAATTATTGGTGCTCTCTCTCGTGTTATAGAATCTTTCCCGTAATGATGATAAGCTAAATTACAAAAATAAGAAAGGCCACTAACGTATTGAAGATTTTCAAACAATTGACCCTGCATATTTCTTGCATTTGTTTTTGGAAAAGCACATTTATTTAATACAGGTTTATTCGGATTTATATCTTTTAGTCGTAATTCAGCGTGAGGTTGGTAACGCTTAATTGTCGATTCTACGATATCTGGATTCAGATTTAGACTATTGAATTTTTCTTGTAATTCTATAATTAAATCAAATGGATGGGATTCATAGGGGCAATATTCATCACACGCAAAACATGTTATGCAATCAGATAGTACTCTAGATTTCCCTCCATTAATCATTTTACTCATCTCTAGGCGAGCTTCATCTTTACCGGAAAAATCTATATAGTGACAGCGCATCAAACAATCTACATTCTCACATTCAGCACAATGTGAATTATCAAACATAATTTTATCAATTTTGAATTTTAATGAATTATTATTTAAAATGAAAATTGGATATAATATAAATACCATTAAAAAAGGTTGACACTTTCGTTTAATCTCTTAAAAATTTTTATTCTATTCAAATATTTAATTTTCAATTTCATTGAAAGTTTTGGTTGAGCTAGAAATCTTCCGTGATTATCATGGAGTTATGCAAAATTTATTAAGGGTAAGTATAGAATTACCTATAATTAGATTTTTGAATGATAACTCACCTTTTATTTATTTTGAGAGTAGGTTTCAAATCCTATAATTTGACCCTTTAATTTTTTTAATTTATATTTAGATTGCTTATTTAGCGAATAATTTTTAGGACATTTTTATATTTAATAAAATGAAAAATTCCTTTAAAAAAAAAATTCGAAAATGTTAAGAAATTTTGACTGTGCTTGAAGTTATTTTATAGTTTTAATATAAACTCCCAAGCACAATAATAATCATCTGGATGTGCATCCGGCGGACAACAGATGCATCTTGTTTCGATTCTTGGATCGATGGTTTTGGCAAAATCACCATATTCTACTAATCCCACTGGTTTACATGGAAAATCTGGAAGGTTTTGACTCTTTCTGGCAAATTGAACTCGACAATTATTCATTCGAAATATACATCGCTTTTCTGAGATTTCGACAATTTCTTGGACGTTGATATTAGCATATATTCTAAATTTAAGAGCTTTAACCAAAGCTGGAATCCCTCCATTTTCAGGAAGCCTAAGCAGCTTCATTATTCTTTTTGCTTCAATTATTGTAAACCTCTTCCATTGCGCAACATCAATATCTATAGCTTTATCGAGTCCAAATTCCTCTTCAACAGCTTGAAACCACGTGCCATCAATTGCTAACCAGAGCTTGGATATATGTTCGATATAATCCAACAATTCCTCTTTAGAACATATTTTTAAGTCCTCTCTCAATTAGGCATAACCTGAGTAAAGATAATAATTATAAAAATTGAAAATACATAATTAATCTTTCTTTTATTGGGATTTTAAATTAATGTTTGAACAAACATACTAATTTTTTCTTTAAAAGTTTTTAAGGAGGTCATTCTAGCATCTCCAGCATCAAATTCAATGAGTAACATTGGAATTCCGACTTCGTCCCTAAGTGCTTCTCTGAGTAACTGAGGCACTGAACCAAATTGTTTACACGCAATACTTTGCGTATATATAAAACAATCAGCAGAAAAATCTTTAGCAAATTGAATACAATCATCGATAAATGAGCCATAAAATTCTGTTGATTGTCGAATCATAGGAAAATTCATACCCTTTTTACTCATCCCTAAAAACATTGTATCTAAATCTGAGCTTGTATTGATCGGATCTGAAAAGTTATAATTAAAGATATCAAATAAAACACTTAGACCTAAATTTCTATCTAGCCATTCTAATAATTCAATTGAAAAAAAAGTTATCATATAAGGCCAAATAGAACGAAATTTTTCCTCATTACCATGATGTTCTTTATCTTTATACCTTTTTTTTACAATAGATAGCGTTTCTTTGTAGAATTCTAAGTTATCCTGGGTACCAGCAATAAATATGGAAGTTCCAGCAGAAACCGCATTAAAAATGTTTTCGATCGGACTTGGTTTAGCTTTAATGAGATTAAATATTTCTAATTTAAGCATATTTACTTGATTTTCTATTTCAATAGCTTCTCGCAACTTCTTGTAATTAGGTTCTTGATCAATGATCTTTCCTAGTTGTTCTAGACCCAATTGTAGTTGTTCTGCATAGTAATTATAGCTTTTATCTTCATGAAGGTAGGGTAAATCGATTATAACGAGAGGAAATTTCTTTTTATATTTAAAAAATGGATAAGAGGCGATTGTACAATCACAAGGAGCTGTAGGGCTTATAAGTGCATCAAATTGGAATAAATCATCGAGAGTCATCCCCATTGTACCTTTTTGAGAGGTGCATGTATGGAATGGATGGCCCCAGTTATTCATTAAATCATAATAGTTTTCTACTCCCCCTTCTAAAAGAGCTGAGAGAAAATATGATATTCCTTCAACACATACCGGAACACAATCAAAACATTTCAGATATTCCGCAGGAAGAGCAAAATGATAACCAACAACTGGAAGGCCTTCTTTTGCTTTTTCTATATTACTTTCTATTACAGATTCTATTTTTTTTGTACCTATCCTCAACGATGGAATTCCATGTTCTGGTAATATACGCTCTATTAATTCCCGAGTTGTCGATATAGCATTTAAAAGCATTTGGTAAGGTTTGATTCGATTTCCATTCTTGTTTTTATTTACCATCCTAATCACTCCAATCCCAAAATGTTTTAAATCATTTCTATAAATGCTTCAATACGAGTTTGTAAACGAGTTATGTCTGACTGATAGTATTCTCTATCAATATTCAGAACAGGTATATCTAACTCCTTTAGTTCATGTGCAAAAAGCATATTATCACATCCATGGAGATCACAATTATTTATTCTTTGTAAAAGAACTCCATCGACTTTAGCTCGACTAATTTCTTCCTTTAAAAAATCTAA
>JBHLPZ010000102.1:0-10659 GCA_048885325.1 Candidatus Odinarchaeota archaeon | reverse complement strand
ATCTCGGGGCTCCCGCTCTCACGGCCCCTATCGATTATCGGCTTGGTGAGCCGTTACCTCACCAACAACCATAATCGACCACGATCCTATCCTATAGCAGATAAGAACCATTTTCCTTATCCCTTTCATTGAAAAACTTTTCCAAGCCTTTTCAACTATGAAATATTATCCTCAGTTTCCCGAGGGTATTTTTCTCTATAGGGTAAGTTGATCATGTGTTACTGAGCAGTCTGCTATGGAAATTTTAGGTATCCCATACAACTCGCATGGCTTATCCTCACCCAAATAGCAGTCGGGTCCGGCAGGATCAACCGGAATTAATATTGGTGGAATTTATCGCAAGATATATATAGCTAGTTAAATAGAATTTATCTTGGTGGAGTTCTTAATTTAACTTACTTCAGTTATAATACATCAAACTATAACTACATTTTTTATATCGTATCTATGATAACACTCTTCATTTAGCGGACAAATACCGCAATCTAAGTTTACACCGGAAAAGACACGACTTGTCGTAACAATAAAAAGCACTATCGATTTTAAATTTTTTTATTTATTAAGAGCTACGTGAAATTTTACATTTTAAATTTTAGGAGTTTATAAATCTATTTTCAGAATAAAGGATACGAATTTAAAAAAGGCATATAACGATAAAAAATGGACTTAAAGGAAAAAATAGGAATTCATTTGGACCAAATAAAACAACTAAAAGGGGTTGAAAATGCTGTTCTTACGCAAAGAGATGGAAATCCTATTCAATCTTCCGGTGTTTGGTTTTCAAAAGATGAAATTTTTAATGTAAGCTCGGCAACAAGCGCAATATTTAATGTTGGAATTCATTTACATCCAAATAATTTAAAATACATATTAATAGAAGGTAAGAAAGCAAAAATACTAATTGCTCCATTAAATAGTCCCATACATTATTCTTTAAACAAAATCCTAGAACAACAGGGAATTTTTGATAATAAACATGAGTTTTTTATTGCTATCACTGCTCAACCAAATACAAATTTAGGTGGAATCTTTTTACAAACAGGAGAATGCTTAAAAAACATTAAAACCACTTTAATTACTTCAGGAGAAAGCTTTAAACCACCATTAATACAATTTGATGATCAGAAGATTCAAAATATTATTAAAGGATTTAATGTAAAAGAAAATGAAGAAACAGCTTTTAAATTGTCTTCTTTTTCATTAAGTTTATCCGAGAGAATCTCATATGAGTTAAGAAAAGTTTTAAATAATTTCTCCGTGGCAATTCCCGATTTAAAATATGCATATATAACAATTGAAGGAGGTTTTATTGCCTCAAAAATTCTTAAAAGTTATAATTCTTATAATGATAATTTAGATCGCATTTCTGCAATGAGTTATTCATTGTATCAAACGGCTAATAGATGTGCATGGCTGTTAAAGAAAATGGGTGCAGAAAGTATCTTATTAGACTGTGAAGACTCATTTCAATTTATTTATGGTTTAGGAAAGGCAATATTTAGTACAGAGATAGGTAAATCAAAACAAAAATTGGGACTAATTAGGTTAATTATCCCCCAATTTTCACAGAAAATTAATAATCTAGTTAAAGAAGCGTCAGAAATACAAGAACAAAAGACTTTTGACATCAAAACACTACTTGGAGAGTTAATTATAAAATAAAAGGTGTTTTAATTGAATTTTTTCAAAATTATTGAAAACTTGAAAAGAACAGAATCTTCATTAATCTTATTTTGCCTTTTAGATCGAATTCCTATAATAGTCTTTGGTGAAGATCATCAAAAACTTGACGATTTCTTAATCGAATTATCAGAATTTGTTCATTTTAGAAAAGAATTTGTTTTTTATACAGATTTTATTTCCTTTTCAGAATATAATGAATTAATTGAAAATGAAAATATCGATTACAATTCCCAAAGAGCCAATATTAGATGTCCTAGTAATGTTGCTTTTAAAGCTTTAAATCAATTTAATAATTTTGAATCATGGTTAATAGGAATTGAAATCAGCAATCAAAAAGATAAAGTAAACAGTTTAATAAATAGTATTAAAAAGAAATTAAACCACTTTTTGAGTATATCTTTATTCTCAGATTCATTTTCAGTGAAGTTACAAGGTATTAATTGGAAATTAATCGATTTATCATTAGAACAAAATTTTTTACAAAAAATTTCTCAAGATACAGAAAAATCTGTTACAAAAATGATGCGTGTGCTATCTGAAAAAATAAACTTAAAGGATTTTGATAAAGACTTAGTAAAGACACTGCTTGACTTTGAAATTGAAAAGAATGAATTGAAAAAGAATATACTTAAGAAAGAGATTCAAAATTTCTTTTCCGGATCGAAACGAGCATTTTTTATATTATCTCGATTGAATTTATTGAATAACATTGATATTAATACAAAAATTGGGAGTAGAACCCTTTTAGATACAATTGATTATGATGAAGCAACTATAGAACGAATGATTTCTTTTATTAAAAAAGAATGGGGAGAAGACTTTTCAAATATTATTAAAAATGGAAAAAAAGTCAATGCTCTTGATAGTATTCAATCTTTATGGGGTTAAATAAATGATTTTTGATTATGAAAGTAAGATCTTGCAGGTTAAAATCGTATATTATGGACCAGCAATGTCTGGAAAAACTACTTCCATAAAATATTTATTTTCATATTTTAAAAAAGATAATAATCTAGAATCTATTGAAAGCTCTGTTGGTCGTACCCTTTTTTTTGATTTTGGGGTATTACATTTTCAGGGATCAAACTGGGGATTAAAATTTTTAATTTATTCAGCAACGGGGCAAGATTTTTACGCAAGTACACGTCCGGCTACATTAAACGGAGTTGATGGCATAATATTTATAGTTGATTCGCGTTTGGACTACTTAAAGTATAATTTGCGTTCGTGGAATGAATTAAAGTCATTATTTGGAGATGAAGTCTATAATATCCCAATTGTGATTTCTTTGAATAAATATGATTTGGATGGGAATAATAAATTAAAAGAGAATGATTTCTTGAATTATATTCATTATAAAATGTTTAAATACATTTCTATAGAGAAAACTGTCGCGATAAGCGGAAAAGGAGTTTTAAATTCATTTAACACTGTTATTGGTTTTATTATACCAGAATTACAAATTAATTCTAGTATTAGGTTATAAATTATTATTTTATTTTTTCATACATATTTTTTGAGATTCGCTTTATATATCCCTGTTTGAAAAACTGTTTTAAAATGTTTCTTACACGACGTACTTCTATTGCATCAATTCCTAAAATAGACATTAATTGAAATACTGAAAATTGTTTAGGCAATTCATCTTTAATATTATTATAAAGCCCCAATCTAATTCAACTTCTAAAAGTAATTTTAATAGCATTAGATAAAATGAAGAATTCCTTATATAAGTTTTTAAACAGGCTTATTCTGCTTGAATATCAAGTTTTTATAATCTTCAAAATAACTATAATTTTTCATTCCTATTAATAATAGGTCATTTTATCTATTTTTTCATCGACTTTTACAACTTGAGGGAAATCCTTAACGTTTTCGAGCAATCTTTAAATTAAACAAGAAAGAAAACTTATTTTTTAATTTTTAGTTGCTTATATTTATTCAAAAATTTTTTTTAATTTTTAAATATGATTAAGATTTAATTCAAGGAGGAGAATTTAAATAAATATTAAAAATCTGGAAGATTTTTTCTAAAATTATTTCCTACAGGAGCTTTACCATCTCCATAGATTTGATATAATCCTGTTCTTCTTGCACACTCACTAAAACTACGATATATTTCTCTCTGTATTTCAAATAAAGCACAAGTTTTGTAAATTATCGGATTCCAAATATATAATTCATGATCTGGCTCATACCATAGTTTTTCTTCTTTTAAAACTTGTTTAAAATCTTCCTCTCCAATAACTTCTGATAAATCTTGTTTATTTAACATAGTTATCAAGGGAATTTCTTTTATCAATTTACCTTGTGTTACTTTTTTTAATTCCTTTAAGGATTCAATATTGTCCTCAAAGAAGTGGGTTTGAGAATCTACTGTAAATATCACTCCATCAGTACCTTTAAATATCTTTTTTCGCAATGGGGAAAACCTGCTTTGGCCAGCTACTGTATAAACGTGATAAAAAACCTTATTTTGTTTTGTTGATTGAAAAATACCCCTATCAAAATATAGTGTAGAACCACTTGCCATTGAGATCTTAGTTAAATTTCCCGTTGGTGTTATATCTTTCTTTTGTTCTTTAGTTAATCTATAAAGAGTGTCAACAATTGTAGTTTTCCCCGATCCTCCCATACCCCAATAGAGAATTTTGATATAAATATTATGATCTGCTGTCCATCGGACCATTAAACATTCTACCTTAATTTTTCAATTTTTTAAAAAAACTTTCTTATATTTATGCTAATTTAGGAAAATTATCTAACTATGGGAAGTAATATAGTACAATAAAATAATTGTTATAATATCTATTAATATAATTACTTATTTATAATAACATTTCAACCTTTTATAATTATTTGTATTTAGAAATATTCAAAATATAAGTAAATCAGCTTATCTGCAAGTTCTATATTGATTTTAAAATTTGATTAAATTTTATTTACTTAATTAAAATTAGCTAACTTAAAATATCTCTACTAAATAATTACCCTGTTTTATTTTATAATTACACCAAATAATAAGTTGATTGTAAATTTCTCCCTTATACTGATTTCTCGTTAGAAAATTGATAATATCAGAATACATTACTTCTCTTCTTCCATTAATAGTCTGATTTATTTTTTTATAAATTTCTTTTAAAACATTATTATACTCCTGTGCAATATTGTCAATAACCTTTCTCTTAGTACATGTTTGAACCATTATTAAAAGGGTTTATATAATTTAGTGTTCAATTAAATTAAGTAAAAATTTTATTGTAAAAATATATTTAAAAGAAATTTTATAAATTACTCCTATTTTATTTTTAACTAGCTCTCTCTCTTTCCCTTAAACCTAGCTTTCTCTGTTATAAGAATCGTATTCTAATTAGGTATATTATTTTTATACAAAATACAGATAAAAGCAACATTAGATCTTTCTATTAAAATTATAAATATCTTTTAAATAAAAAAATGAAACATAATATAAGTCAAATTAATATCAATAAAAAATGTCCTGAATGTGAAGGTAATATTATAATTACGAGCCATGAAATGATTTGTCAAGATTGTGGTTTAATAATTGATCAGATTTATAAAGAATCATCCTATCTTTTTGATAATTTTTTAAATCAAAATACCCTGAATAAACAATATGTTGCTTTAGGAGATAGAACTGATTTTGTCGGAGGGTTAGGCACATGTATAGATTATGAGAATTCAAAATATTTGAAAGATAATTCAGGAAAACTATTATCACCGAATGAACAAAAATTATACAGAAGATTAAAAAAAAATTATTCTCAATTTCTAAGGATTAAAAATCATGAAACAGAATATAGAGTCTTTAATATCCTAAATAAAATAACTACATATCTTAATTTAAATAAAAATATACGGAATAATGCTGCATATTATTACAAAAAGATAGTAAAGAACGAGAGAAAGGTGATAAATAATATTTCATTAATAGCATTTTGTATTTTTTACGCCGCACGTAAAGAATTACATAACGCTCCGATTAATATTGATGAAATTTCACAGGCTTTTCAAAATTTTGGTCACCGAGTAAACCCTAGACTTATTTTAAGAGACGGTATAAGATACAAAATACATTTAAACAACAAAATTACTCCACATAAGAGTGAGGATTATTTAATACGCTTAGTAGATCAAGTGGTAAATCACAATGAATTAGAAGTTAGATTGAAGAAAAAGGCTTGTTTGTGGGGAAAAAATGAGTATAAAATAAAATTAATTAATAAATGTCAAAAGATTTTAAAACAATTGAGTTCATGGGATCGTGGAGGTAGAAATCCATTTATATTAACTGGAGCAATAATTTATCTTGCGGATAAATTACTCGCAAATACAAATAATCATAAATCAATTTTAACACAGAAATTAATTTCTGAAGCCACGTGCATTGCTGAATATTCAATTCGAGATCATTATGTTAATCTTTTAAAACGGATATTTTTAGAGTAATAAATCTTGGAGTTTTACTATATCTAATAGATTCCTCAAATTCTTAGTACCGATTATTTTATATTTCAATCATATTAAGAATTTTTATCGATATTTTATTAAGTTTGATTAATTATTAGATTTATTACTTTTAAAAAATCAATTAAATAAGATAGCTTCTGTAGTGTAGTCCGGTCAAACTTTTTTTCCATTTAGAAAGAAGGATAACGCATGTGAGGCTCTCACCCTCGCGACCCGGGTTCAAATCCCGGCAGAAGCATTATTAAGATTAAAAAATACAAATTATTTATCTTCGTCAGTGATTTTTTTTATTAAAACTAAGATTTCTAATAATTTCAAGAGTATATCTGAAAATTTCTTTATTATATCAATTTGGCTTTCAGATTTTAATTTAATATTTATATCCTTTATTTTTTCGGTTATAACTTTTCTTAATGAGAATAGAATATTCGGTTTATCAGAAATTTTTGAGTCATTTTTTCCATTTATTTTATCTGTATGATTAGCTGGTTGCTTCCTATTAAGATTATTTTTTGCAATAATAACTTCTCTATTGCATATTGGACAAAATTTTTGTCCACTTTTATCTTGAAAAATTGGATTTTTGCAAATAGGACATGATAAATTTAACATTTTATATCCTACCCTTAAAAGATCTGCCATGATTTTAGCATTTTCTCTAATAATAATCACGAAAAATTGGTTCTATTGTTAAGTGAAAAATTATTGAATAGAATATTTATATTAATTTATTTATTCTCGATTTTTAATTTTTAAAAGATTGACGATATATCCAGATATTCTATTTCTTAAATGTTTCGAATCAATTTCAAGATATTTGTCAAGTAATTTTTTGTTTTTTTCAAAATCTGTAGTAAATACATCAGGATATTTATTTATTAATTCTTTTGAAACGTTTTTTATTTGAATACTTCTAACCTTTCCCATCTTTATTTCAAAAATTTGTTTAACTCGTTTTTGAAAATAAATTTAATATAACATAAAATTTTTTGGAATTCACTGAGTTTTAATATTTTTATTTTTAAAAAAAATGTGGATAAAAGAAAAAAAATAATTATTTTGTTATACATTGCTATCTCAACTTCAGTTTTAACTAGTAATCTTAAAGCTTATTATTATGATCTTATTTTTCTTGAATCTGATAAAGATAATTATTATTTTGATGAATTTATAGATATCCACGCTTCATGGGAATTGTATTATGATATAAATCAAGAAATTTCCTACATTCAAATTCAAATTTGGGACGATTCAGACGATATTCTATGGAACTCATCTAAATATTATGATATGGGAATAAATGAAAAAAATTGGACAATTAAAATTCAGAATTTAAGTTATTTTTTCTCGAACTATTCAAATACATTATTTATTAATGCTTACAACTATTTTAAGGATCTTAACTTAGGCAATCAACAACTTACTCTTTTAAAATCTGTAGCTGTTAACATTTATAAAAGAAATGTGTCATGTGAAATTATTGGCTTTAAAGACTGTATAAAATATGGCGAAAATTTAGTATTTACAGCAAAATTTTTCTGTATAGAAAATAATTCTGTTTTAACAAATCAAACAGTAGAATTTAAGATCATGTTTAAAGAGAGTGAAATTTACAAAGAATATTATCTTACAAACAAATCAGGAATAATTATATTATGCATCTCATCTATTGATCAACTAGAATTAGGTGAAAACTCTTTAATCTTCAACATTTCTAATAATAAATTCTTTAAAGATTCTAATTTTGAGTATAAACTTAATTTAGAGAGATTTCCAATATTTAACCAAATTATAAGATTTAAAAGTAATATAACCATTGGAGAGGATATCCTTTTTGAAATCTTATTTTATTATCTTAATGGGACAATCCATCCCTTAGTAAATAAAACAATTAACTTAGGAATTTATAGTAATGATATTTTAAAATTTGAAAAAAAATTTAGAACGAGTAGTTCTGGTTTATTGAAAGTAAATCTCTCTTATAGTACTATTGAAATTACGCAGCCACAAAATACACTCTTGATCATTTTATACTTTAATGGTTCAAAATTCTTCCAAAACTTTACAATCTCTCTAAATATAGAGTTAATAAGAGTCAATAGTCAAGATAATCATTTTAAAACTGAAATATTGTTGTTGTCATTATCGGCATCTTCAATAATAATATTTTCAATTATCATTTATAATAGGAAAAGGTCAAAAAGTAAATTTATAAAAGATATAAGTTTTAGAATTTGAATATAATCAAATAAGAATTAATAAGTACAGGATTTTATGTATAATTCTGAAATTATATTAAAAAATCCGACATAAAAAAAAAGGATAAATTTATCGTGTGATCATCAATTATTTGATTACTTTAATTCAGGAATATAAATCTTCTTTAAAAAGAGTTTATTTTATGAATTCTTAATAAAGTTTATAATGATAATAAACTCTTACTCTGTATTTTATTATATACATATATTTTTTTAAATCTAATATTAAGAAATCAAGGTAATTTTTATGACTATTGATTTTTTTGAAGAATTATTAAAAAAACCTTCAATTTTTCTTGATGAAAGCAAACTTGACATCAATTTTGTACCTGAAAGATTACCTCATCGAGATAAAGAATTATCATTACTTTCTCAACTTTTTCTAACATTAATTACTAATCCTTACTCAATTTCGAGAACTATATTAATAACAGGAAAAACTGGTATAGGGAAAACAGCAACTGTAAAATTATTTGGAGATATGTTAATCAATGCTTCAAAAAAAAGGAATCTTTTAATAAAATACGTACATGTTAATTGCAGGAAAGAAAAAACTAGTTATAAGGTTCTAATACGGATTATTCGTACTTTAAATAAAAATTTTCCAAAAAGAGGTTATTCTCCTCAAGATTTATTGGAAATCATTATAGATTTTCTAAATCATCATGATTTGTATTTATTA
Organism: Candidatus Odinarchaeota archaeon; assembly: GCA_048885325.1. Classification (GTDB taxonomy): domain Archaea; phylum Asgardarchaeota; class Lokiarchaeia; order Sigyniarchaeales; family SOKP01; genus SOKP01. The sequence continues at coordinate 1,545 of JBHLPZ010000102.1, read as the reverse complement.
ATTGTATTAGATGAATTGAATTATTTAATAAATAAGAAAGAGGATTTAATCTATTCCCTAACAAGAATAAATGATGATTCTGTTTCTGCTACACAAAGAGTATCAATTATTGGAATTGTTAGAGATATTTCATGTTTGAATAATTTAGATGCCAGTACGATGAGCACATTGCAAAGAAATATTATAAAATTCAAAATGTACTCTAAATCGCAAATTTTTGATATATTAAGATATAGAGCTGAAATAAGCATAAAGAAGAATGGGTTCACCGATGAAATTATTGATACCATCTCAAATTTAGTTTTAAAAAATGGAGATATTAGATATGGATTAAATTTATTATGGAGAGTAAGTAAGATTGCCGAGGGAAGGAATTTGAAATGCATAACAAATGAGTGTGTTCGTCTAGGTAATCAAGATTTGGTTCCATTTTCCACACAAGATACTTTGCAATTCATGTCTTCTCAGAAGCTAATTTTTTTACTATCTATTATAAAAGGTTTAAAAAAAAGTAAAAAATCTAAAATTTCCCTCCCAGAAACTATAGAATTTTATAATATTTTATGTGAAAGTTTAAACAAAAGTCCAAAATCATACTCGCAATTATGGAATTATCTTCAAGATTTTAAAAGGGAAAATCTTCTTTCAATTAGTATTAAAAGCGAATCAATTAAAGGAAGAAAAGCATTTATTAATGTTCAAGATGTTGGATTATCTACATTTGAAAAAGCAATTAATAATGTATTAAATTTCAAGGGGATTACCTTATGATTTCCGAACATAAAAGAAATAATTTTAATTTTGAAAGTCTCTTTGGATCTAAAGCCAGAATTAAAATTTTAAAAAGTTTATGCTTAAACCATGAGTTATCTATATCGCAAATTATAAAAAAGACCAAGTTAAATCATTCTTGTGTCTTAAAACATCTAAACTACTTAAATTCTGCAGATTTAATACAAGAAAAACGGTTTGGCAGGATAAAAATTTATAGATATAAAATTGAGAATTTTAAAGCAAAGAGTTTAAAAATATTCATAGAAATTTGGGAAGGTAAACATTAATATGCTAGAATTGATTACATTTTTAACCTTTTTTATTTTTATAAATTTTGTATTTATATATGGTTCAATTTCCGATGTAAGGATTCGAAAAATTCCAAATAAGGTATTAAAAATTTTTCTTTTTTTTAGTTTAGGCTTAATCTTTTTAGAAAGTTTAAGTTACCTTGAAGATATACTTTTTTTTGTTATGATTAAGTCTTCCTTTTTTTTTTTTCATTTTTATTTTGTTTTATTTTATTCTCGTTGGAGATTTTAGGAGGGAGTGATGGAAAGCTTATCATTTTACTATTTTCCATAACTCCGATGAATGACCTGAATTATCTTTATCTTTCCAGTTTTTTTTTATTTTTCATGATGTTCTACATTTTTATGATAATAATTAATCTTTCTTCAAATTACTTTACAAGTAATAGATTTTCCTTTAAAATTTACTTTAACTATTTACTTCAGATTACATCTCTCCAAAAGTTTTATCTTATTTCAT
>JBHLPZ010000101.1:0-10864 GCA_048885325.1 Candidatus Odinarchaeota archaeon | reverse complement strand
ACTAATTAATCTCTTGGAATATAAACCAGTTTCAGAGTATATGCCTTTAGATTATGGATTATCTACTGATGAGGCATTAAATGTGGCAGAAAAGTATAGGAATATCATCGATTATATGAAAGGTAATGCCTACAGATGGAACTCTCAAATCGAACTAATTGAAAAAGAAGTTGAAAAGTGGTTAATAGATCTTAATGTTCAATTAAAAGATATTGATACTAGATACGCATCACAAATAAGTAAAACGTCTCAAGCAATCGATTCTGACCAAATAAGAGAAAAACTTGCTTTAGAGAGTGATAAGATTGATCAATGGAAAGTAAATGAGAAAAAAACTGTAATTGAAAGTATCTGTGTTTTATTTAAAACAGCTGAAAGAGAGCTTGAAGAGATTATTAAAAAAAACAAATTCTTTACTAGCGCTGAAGTTTTAAAGAGTAAAGTTTTTGATGATCTTACTGAATCTTTTGAAAAACACTTTAAGTTTTTAATAGATGAAGGTACAAGGTTTGTGGACACTATAAATTCTTTGACAGGAAAATATATGGAGTTAAAAGAACGTGCTTATCAAGTTGAGGATGAGGCGAAAAGAAAATTGGAACAATTTTCTAATGAATTGAATTCAAAATTAAAAGATAGAGACTTAAATTTATTCACTTTTGCTGAAAAGAAAAATGAAGAAATATCCCAAATTGAAAATTTAAAGATTGTTATAGAGAGATTATTTTCTGAGATTAAAACAATTATTCAACTTAAAAATGGAACCTGTCTACAGGAAGCTAAAGATTTAATTGCATGGTCTTTAAGTGACAACCAAGCAGAGTTATTTAATAGGCCTATCCAATGGGTTTATATGCCTTTATATGGTATGTTTATAGAAAATCAAAACACAATGGAAGAAAAATTAAAATTCATTTTTCCAGGAGATATTAAATCTGACCCAATAAATATATATACTGAGATTTCAGAATCTATGAAAACATTAAAGGAGATTATAATTGAAAAAGTTGAACATGACATGGCTTTAAGGTCTAATTTTGAATTTTCATGCGAAACCAAGAATTTACTCTCAGATAAAAGTTTTACGAAAAAGCTTCAACAAGGTATTTCAATTTTAAGAAGTAAAGCTGTGCTCAATAACCAGATGGAAACTGAACTAAGAGAAAAGCTTAATATATTATTATAATCCTTAGATATCTTCAATGAATATGTCCGAAAAAATAAAAGGGTTTAGGAGAAAAATCATTTTAAAAAAAAATTTTTTAAGATCTCTATTTCTAAATATTGAAAAGGATAAGGAAAAAGGAACTGTAAGTGATCGTGAAAGGGAAATCCTTGATCAGGGAATGGTCTATGTTCAAATGAGGTTGCCAGTAGAAAAAATAACAAAAGAATTTGAAGGTAATTTACAAAAGAAAATAGAGCATAATATCTATCATGCAGATATTAGAGAAGCTACAGAGAAAGACTTGCAAAGTGTTGTAAACATCTATAATAAAGCCTGGCTTACAGCAAACACCCCTTTCAGACCTATAGAACGAGATACTTTAAAAAAAATTTTTGCGGACCCTGATACTGTTTTTTTAATCGCAAAAGTATATGGTATAGATGGAGCTTTTGCAATTTTGGATTTTGAAGGAGATAATAAAGAATATGGCGTTATTGCTGGTTTAGGTGTATTACCTCGTTTTCAACGAAAAGGATTAGGAACTGTATTAGGTTTAGCGGCGTGGAATTATTTTAAGGAGAGGGGTGTTAAAGAATTACGTTGTGAAGTATATAAAGAGAATCAGAGGTCTTTCAATTTTATAAATGGACTTAATTTTGAAATATTTGGACAAAAGTCTTACCGTAAAGAAGATTTTGAATTAGAGAATGTATAAAAAATACAAATTTTTTTAAAATCTAGTTTTTTATTTAAACAAATTAGTATTATTCTTTTAGAAATAAATCATATGTCGGAGTCAAAGTTAAGTTTTAAAAAAAAAAGAGTTAGAAGTTTTTTCTTAGCTTCACATAAGAAGGAAGTATCTAAAGACGAGTTAGAAGATGAGTTAGAAAAGAAAGGAATGGTCTACATTCAAATGAGATTACCTGTTGATAAAATTACACCTGAAATTGTATCTAAGATAAAAGAAAAAGTAGAACGAAATATTTTTAAAGCTAAGATTAGAGAAGCCACAAAAGCTGATTTAGAAAGTGTCGTGTATTTGTATAATAAAAGTTGGATGACTTCTTGTACACCTTTTTCTCCCCTATCAATTGATTCTTTAAAAAACCTTTATGAATATCCAGAAATTAAAATTTTGATTGCAAAAGTATATGGTTCTGATTCAGGATTTGTAATTCTTGATTTGGAAGGTCCTAATAATGAATTTGGAGTCATTGCAGGATTAGGGGTGTTACCAAGATTTCAACGTAAAGGTTTAGGAACAGTAATAGCAATGGCGGCGTGGAATTATTTTAAGAAAATAGGGATAAAAGAATTACGATGTGAAGTTTATAAGGAAAATAAAGTTTCGTATAACTTTATAACGTCTCTAGGTTTTGAAGAGTTTGATATAAAAGTTTATAAACGCGAAGATTTTGAACTAAGAGATAGCACTAACTAAGTTTTATAGGTTATAGAAAATTAAATCATTTTATTTATTAAATATCAAAATAAGTTGGAATAATTATGAAGAGCATAAAGAGCATTGAATTAACAAAAGGAATTGCTATATTATGTATCTTATTAGCAAACTTGATAAATTATTGGCTGTTTTTTTATTATGAATCAAGACTATTCCTCAGTTTGCTAATTGTATTATTGGAAATTTTTGGCTCTTTTCTTTATATCTTTTTATTTTCATTTTCTGTCATATTTACATTAAAGAAAAAGATGGGATGCTTCCCTGAAAAATCAAATAGGAATAAAGTTCTTAAACAAGCTTTTTTTCTGATTTTTTTAGGACTTTTATATGGTGTAATCGCTAATTATATTGATAATTCTACTTTAATATTTTGGGGATGGAACATATTAGTTTTCATTGGTTTTGGGCAGCTTTTTTGCTATTACGCTTTTAAATTAGTTAGATGGATGAGAATAGGAATTGGATTGATAATTATTTTTATCACACCAACTATAAGAGAATTACTTTACATTGGAAAAGAAAGTAGTCCAATAGTTTACGTTTTACACCAGATCTTTGTATCTTCAACTCCAATTTATCCATTTCTCCCTTTTGCGTCAGTATGGTTTCTTTCTACTGTTTTTGCAGAGTTAATTTATGAGTCAATGGTTTTAGAGTCTAGTATAGCTGATTTAAACGCAACTCGCTCAACTATAAAATATGGAATTATCTTTATTATCTTAAGCTTCCTTTATTCAGCAGTTCAATTATTTCCCTTTGTAGAACAATTTGGCTTTAATCCTGATAAATTTCCTTTTGTTGATGCTGTGGTAATTTTAAGAGGTTCCTCGATAATTTATATCCCTGGATTACCAGAAGCTTTAGTAAAAGGTTCAATTCAGAACATATTTTTCACCTTCGGAATTTCGTTAATAATTTTTAGTTTAATCTATTATAGTATTGATATTAAACAAAGAAATAATAGATTTTTTAATATTTTATTAATATTTGGAAAAGCGTCTATTACTTTATTGTTTTTGCAATGGATTTTTATACCACTATTTAACCAATCATTACTATATTATGCATTTCTCCTAATAGCACCAATTTATCTTATTTTATTTGGATGTATTATCTATTTTTGGGAAAAGTATGGAAATCTGAAATTCAGTGTGGAATGGTTAATAAGAAAAACGAGCAAGAAAATTAATGATGAAATTATTTAATTAGTTATGATTTGGGTATTGCTCTAACGATTTGATTTTTTCTGATATAATATCAGAATTATATTTATCTTCTAAATCTTGGTAATATCTTCTTGATTGTTTAAAATAATTTAACGCAGCTTCGGAGTCATTACTGCTAACACACAAATCACCAAGAATATTTAAAATTTCTGCGGCTTCTTTTAAATAATCTGAACTTTCAAAGATTTCTAAAGACTGTTCATAATAATCCCGTGCTTTTAAATAATTTTGCATATATTTTTGATATATATTTCCCAATTTTCTTTTAATTTCAGCAATTTTAATTTTATCTCCATATTTTTCATAGATTTCAATAGCATAATTTAAATATTCAACGGATTTGTTATCTTCTCCCTTAAGTAAATATAATTCTGCTAAATCTTCTAGTACTATACCTTCCTTAATATGTTCTTTTAATTCAAAAGTCCTTATAGCTTCCAGGCTTTTAACTAAATAGTCCTCTGCTTCTATATCGTTATCCCAGATTAAGTTTATTTTTCCTAAATAGAGATAACACTCCCATTCTAATTTAGATTTCACATATATTGAGATTTTATTTTCTACCTTTCTAATAAGACTTAAAGCATGGTTAAAATTTTGATAAGATTGATCGTAATTAGACTCTCCACGAAAATAATATAATTTCCCATATTTTATTAGAGTTTGAATAACACCATATAAATCTTGATTTTTTTCAAAATATTCAGAATTTCTTTTCAGAATTTTAGATATTCTATCATAATGCTTAAATTTAAAAAGTATTTCAACTAAATTACTAGCCGATTTTACTGCTTCTACTTCTAAATTTTCCTTCTCAGCTAAATTTAGAGCTTTTTGATAGTAGTCATATGATTTTTCTAAATCTTTTATAAGATAATAAACATTACCTAAATTATTTAATACCTGTATGACCTTCTGTTGATCGTTTAGATCTTTAAGGATTGAAAGAGATCTATCGAAACGATAGATACTTTGTTCAAAATATCCACTATCTTCATAAATTAAACCAATTTCATTATGACAAATTGCAACATTTGCTAGATCATTTGCTTCTAAGAAATTTTTTAAAGCTAATTCTAGATTTGAAATAGCACGTGAAAAGTCTCTTAATTTATAATAAAGACTGGCTTTTTTCAATAATAAATCTCCAGACAAATCTCCTTGAATTTCTCGTTGCCTTAGCTCATCATCAAGCTCTTGAATTTTGTCTTCAATTTCTTTATCTTCTATTAAATTTGTGTCATAATATCCTTCTTCCAGCTTAATATCAGAAGCAAGGGAAGTCCTCTCTTCATGAGATTGTGATGAACTCTTATCTATGAAATTATCCAGATTTGTAATTAGTGGTTTTCCACAATTGTGGCAGTATAACCAATGTTTTTCAATTGACTCTTTACAATAAGGACATGTATGTTGATTATACATTGACGTATACTTAAGAATGAATAATATTATTGAAATAATTTAGATAAAAGAGATAGTTTCTCTATTTATAATTATTGATTTCATTGCTAATTTTTAATTCTTCATCTATATCTTCATCCTTTAAACCAAGCGATTTTAATAGGATCTTTAATTGGATGATAGCATTTTTAGCTTTTACTTCCTTTGCTAAAAGGAGAGCTCTTATGAATTTTTCTTTAGCTTTTCTAATTTGGCCTAAAAGAAAGAAGATTTCTCCAATATAGCTTAAACCTTTAATAATAAGTTCAGGATAATTGCTTTCGAGTGCAAGATTCATCCCTTTTTCAAAATAATTTAAGGCTTCATTAAATTTTTTATCTTTCTTTTGAAGGATTCCCAAATTGAAGGAAGTAACAATAATACCTTTATTATCTTTTAATCGTTTGAAACCCTCTAAAGATTTCTGATATAATTCCTTTAAAACTTCCCAATTTTCTTCTTTTTCATAAATGTATATCAAATTCCCTAGACAATCTAGCAAATTGTAAATATCATCGTTATCTGAACAAAGTGCACTACAATCCAGAAAAATATCACTTGCTTCTTCCCATTTACTTAACTTAATATAATTATTTCCAATACCTTTCAAACATGTAATTTCTTCTTTTATCTGATTTAACTCCGTATAAATCTTTAATGCTTTATTATAATATTCAATTGAATTTTCATATTTCTTTTTCTTGAAATATAAAACTCCAAAAATTCCAAAAACAGCAGCTTGTCCCAATCTATCTCGTTGAATTTTGAAGTGATTTAAACATACAGTCAAATTTTTTTCAGCTTCTATATAATCCTCTATTTCAATCTGTAGGATTGCTAAATTACTTAGTTCTTTAATATAGTTGGAATTCTTTCCAAATTTGTTTAAAGCTTCAAGGTTATTTTTAGTTTTTTTTATTAATTGCTCAATTTCCTTCCTATTCAATTCAATATCTTTTTTCATATAAATAAAAATATCACTAATTCATTGTCAATTTAATTTCTTCTTTTAGGACAGCTTTCTAAAGGACAATTTTTTAGTAAAAATTTTAATATAAAAATTATAAAAATCCTTATCTATTATTTATTTAGTAAACTATAAGAAATTATCAAATAGAGCTAATACTATATGAAGAAAAAAGCAAGATTATGGGATTCACTTAAAGAAAGTAAAGTAAAATGTCATGTTTGTGCTAATGAATGTATTATAATGCCTGGAAAGGTGGGAATTTGTCGCACTCGAAAAAATTTTGATGGAGAGTTATACACTCTCATATATGGTTCACTTATTTCTAAAGGAAGTCTAGATCCTATTGAAAAGAAACCTCTTTATAATTTTTGGCCTGGAGCAACTGCTTATTCAATAGCATCAATAGGGTGCTCTTTTAAGTGTCAAAATTGCCAGAATTGGAATATTTCGCAAGCTAATCCTAGCGATAATGGAAAAAATGGATTTTATACTCTTGAAGGATTAGAAAACCGTAGGATGTCTTTAGTTGAAATGACGCCAGAAGAACTAGTGAAAAGGGTTGTTAAAAGTGGAGCAAAAACGTTAGCTTATACCTACAACGAACCTTTAATTTGGCATGAATACATATTAGATACGGCGAAATTACTTAAAAAAGAAGATATAAAAACCATATTAGTAACTAATGGATATTCCACACCCGAAGCCACTAAAGAATTAATAGAAGTAGGAATAGATGCTGCTAATATTGATATTAAAGCTATGTCAGATGATTTTTATAAAAAAATTTGTGGAGTAAAATCAGTACAACCTGTATTGGATACAGCAAAGAGACTAAAATCGAATGGAGTTCATGTTGAAATTACAAATTTAATTATACCAGATTTAAATGATAGTAAAGAGGACTTAAGTAAATTATCTAATTGGATTGTTGAAAATTTAGGAAAAGATACCCCAACACATTTTTCGGCTTATCATCCAGATTTTAAAATGCCTTCAATGAAAAGAACACCATATGAAACCTTGGATCTTGCATATAATATTGCTATTGAAGCAGGAATAAATTATACCTATGTTGGAAATATTCGACATGAAAAAGGTGGCAATACTTATTGCCCAAAGTGTAATCATTTAATTATTGGGAGAAGTGGGTATAGTTTTACTAAGATTGATATTTCAAATCAAAAGAAATGCCCTAATTGTGATTATGATTTTAGTAAGGAGATAATTGGTGAAATTAATGAAAAGCCATCTCATAGATTTAGCTTTTTTTAATATGAATCTCTATAATTTTTGCAAATTAAGAAAATAAAAGTAATTAATATTTAAAATAAATATCCAATTGAAATTCCTAATACTAAAACTAAGAATGCTTGAAGAAAGCAAAATCCAGCGACAATGAAAGCTATCGGAGGCCATGAAATACCTTTTGAAATTGTCATCAATGTTCCAATGTAGAATTTAGCCGTGAGTGCTACAATCGCAAAAATGACTAAAAACAAGATAACAAAGAATAATGTGGGATTTATCCATATTCCAATAACATCATAAGCTTCTCCAGGTAATGCCATTACAATAATAGCTACTACTGCGCTTCCTGCTGTAAGTCCAATAACACTTGCGATTGGTAAATCATTCATTGGTTTTAAAAATGTAAGGATTCCCAGAATAATTAGTAAAACAGAAGTAAATATGCTTACCTCACTACTTTGAAATGCTAAACTTGGAGGTATGTTATACATTAATCCAGCAACGCCGCTTAATAAGCTTAAGATGCCAACAAAAAAACCCAAATAAGTTAAAACTTTAAGAAATTTTGTTACTTTAAAATCCCAATCCTCTACCTTCCGTTTTTTTACAGAGCCTCTCCTTTTAGCTTCATATACACCATAAATTAACCATATTACTCCTAAGATTAAAACAAAGAAACCAGCTATTTCTGCTAATGGTATTAAAACTACTTCCTTAAATGAAAAAATCAATAAATTTCACTTCATTAATTTGATATGTTTATATTGAATATCACTAACTACCTATTTATATTATATCTAGTCCAATTTTTAAAATACACTTTTTAAGTAAATTAAGAGAAATTAAGTAAATAATTGTTTAGTTAAATAAATGATACGGTTTTATAAATATAATTTAAATAATTCTGAATTTCTTTGTTTTTTTGATCAACATCCCAAGAATATTCATTTGCCATAATCTCAGCTACTTTTTCTGCAGCTTCTGGAGCCTTCCTATGATCTATCCATAAAGACATTTCTGTTCTTCGGCAAAATACATCAATTAAATGGGGTGTTAATTCATTTCTTAATATATATAAAAGTTCAGCAAGAGTAAAATAATTTTCTTCAATGACTTTCTCCTTGAGGGAACTATCCTCTTTTATTAACTGCAATATCTTAATTGCCCCTTTCCCATATTGTTGATATAGATGGTCAGCTATATCTTCTTCAAGATTGATGCCAGAGTTTTTCAATTCCTTAAGCCAGATTTCTTTTTCTAAGCCAATAAGGAATTTCTGTCTTGAGAAATGTTTGGTTTTCTCAATCCCGGTGAAGATTTCCTTTTCAAGTATATGCTCGAATAAATCTTCTGCCATAGCCCGCCATTCAGTTAACTTACCTCCAGTAATGGTCAATAAACCATCGTCAGAAAAGAAGATTATATGTTTTCTTGAAACCTCACTTTCTGATTTACCCTTCTGCATAACTAAAGGTCTTATTCCGGCATAGGTAGATAAAATATTTTTGTAATCTAATTCAGCATTTGGAAAATAAAATTTCACAGATTCAATCAAATAGTCAGCATCTTCTTTATTACAAAATGGATTTGCTAAATCGTCTTTAAAGTCTGTGTCTGTAGTGCCAATTATCGTAAATTTTTTATTTCTTGGTAATACAAAAAAAGCCCTTCCATCTGAAATTGAAAAGACAATAGTAGCCATATTATTTTTTACGTGTTTTCTTTTATATTGCAGATGAACTCCCTTTGTAGGACGAATTAATGGTTTTGGAATTTCTTCGGGATATTTTTCTATTAATTGATCTGTCCAAACACCAGTTGCATTAACTACAAGTTTAGCTTTTACTTCGAAATCAATACTATTTTCCAGATCCTTACACTTAACCCCTACAATTCTTCCATTATTCTTGATATATCCAATAACCTTACAATAGTTCAGTGCTTCAGCTCCTCTGATCACAGCTTCTTTAATTATTTCTATTGTTAAGCGCGCATCATCTACATTATTATCATAATAAATGACACCTCCTAAGTTACCGTCCCTTATGTATTCCGGTTCCATTTTAAATATTTCTTCAGGAGAATACCATTTATGCTTTTTAAAGTTTTTAAATTCAGAATTGTTATCACTAAGGAAATCATAAATTTTACAAGCGCCAATTATATCTCGTTTCTTATATTTTCCATCTTTCAAATGTACAAAAAGAAAAGGAATTGGTCTAACTAAATGGGGGATATGTTCTCTCATCCAATTTCTCTCCCTTGTAGCTTCCTTTACTAAATCCATATCCCCATGACTAAGGTATCTAATCCCACCATGTGCTAATTTTGAACTCCTTGAAGAAGTCCCTGCAGAAAAATCTTGCATATCCAAAATAGCTGTTTTTAAACTCCGCATTGACGCTTCTCTTGCAACACCCGCACCTGTAATACCTGCTCCAATAATTAAAATATCATACACTTGTTCTTGTAATCTTTTAATTATTGCGTCTCTTGTGTGATAATTCCAAGATTTATCGAATAATTTATCTTCCAAATCTGCCATAATAATCAAATGTTAAAATTTTCAAAAGAAATTAAAGTTTCAGTTAGTGGACTTACAATTTATGACTTTTTATTATCGAAAAAATTACACTTTATTTTTAATAAATTATTCTTCCAATAACTTCTGAAGTATTAAAGGCATAGAATAAATATCATAATAGTTATGTTCGATAATTTTTTTAATTAACCCTGTGTTTCTCAAAGGAGCTTCTAGATATTTCCTATAACATAATCCAACTAAAATTCCTGGAATATCAATTTCTCTTTTTATATTTAACATTTTTTCTTCTATATTCGTAAGAGTAAATCCCTCATACTCCTCTTTAAATTTTCTTCTACAGTTATGATATAGATCTATATGATGAAATTTTGTATTATAGTTCTCATAGGGGATATCTTCTTCTGTAATCATTGGATTTTCATCAAAATAATAAAGAAAACGATTTGAGATATATGGAATATCAAAACTCTTCCCATTATAAGAAACAAAACATTTAAAGTGAGGTAGAACGTTGTTTTTAAGATGTTCGAATATAGCAATCTCTTCTGTAAAGTTTCGAGCAAATAATATATGAATTTCAAAAATCTCTTTTTTATAAAATCCTAATCCTATTATTATAATTGGACTATTATATGATCCCATGGTTTCTATATCAAGAAATAAGAGATCCTCTAAATTAAAGCAGAAAGCCACATCTAAATCATTAATATACCTATTTTCAGATAGTGAATTATAATCCTTAGCTTTTATTAACTTCAAAAGTATATTTGCTGAATTCATATATTTTAAATTAATTTTT
>JBHLPZ010000100.1:0-10963 GCA_048885325.1 Candidatus Odinarchaeota archaeon | reverse complement strand
TGATTATAGGAATTGGAATAGGTGCTGCTATAGTTGTAGTGGGGGTCCTTATATATAGATCTAGGAAGAAAAAGAGAAAAGAAATTTTTCTGGAGGAAAGGTTAAAAATAGAACCAGAAAAAGAAGAAAAACCAATTACAGTAAGTAAAATAAGGGAAAATAAATTGGAGAAATTACAATTATATCCAATCAAAGAAGAAGCAGAGATGAATTATTGTCCTCACTGTAACAGCATTATAAAACCTAATTGGAAAGTGTGTGCCCGATGTGGTCATAGATTAGTTGAGGAGGAACTAGTTATCGAAGAGCCAATTGAAGAACAAATAGTCATCGAAGAGCCGATCACGGAAGAAGCATTACCAAAGGAAGAACTAGTTATCGAAGAGCCAATTGAAGAAGAAATAGCCATCGAAGAGCCGATCACGGAAGAAGCATTACCAAAGGAAGAAATAGTTATCGAAGAGCCAATTGAAGAAGAAATAGCCATCGAAGAGCCAATCACGGAAGAAGCATTAACAAAGGAAGAAATAGTTATCGAAGAGCCAATCAAGGAAGAAGTTTTACAAAAGGAAGAAGTAGTTATGGAGGAGCCAATCAAAGAGGACATTAAAATGTATACAAAGGAAAGTAGCCTAGCTATTAATAATATGGCTAAAAAGAAGGATAATGGAGAAAAACAAGATTATATGAATTTAGACTGGTTAAAGCATCAGTATTATGTTTTAGGGAGAAGAATTCAAGATATTGCAGATGATCAAAAAGTAAGTATGATAAGAATCAGAAAATGGCTCGACAAACTAGACGATCTTCTTATCGAAGAACCAATAGATATAGGTTATATTCCTTATTGTCCTAACTGTGGCAAGCATATAAAATCTCATTGGAAAGTGTGTGTCTATTGTGGTCAAAGAATTAGAGAAATGGAAACAAAAAAATATGAAAAGCCTGTGTCAGAACCAATCAAGGAAGAAGCTTTAGCAAAGGAAGAAATAGTTATGGAAGAACCAATCAAGGAAGAAGTCTTGCCAGAAGAAGTAATTATGGAAGAGAAAGTTATTAGCATTCAACCTTTTAAAGGACATAAAAAGGGTGTGGCTTCGTTGGTGTTTTCTCCTAATGGTGAATATATTGTAAGTGCCTCAAAGGATAAAACCATAAAAATATGGGATTTTTCCACGGGTAAACTCGTAAGAACGCTTGAAGGACATGAAAAAGATATAAATTCTGTTGCCCTTTCTTTTGATGGAAAATATATAGTTAGTGGTTCGAACGATAATACTGTGAAAATATGGAATTTTTCCACAGGTAAGCTAATTCAAAATCTTAAAGGGCATACATGGTATGTTTCATCAGTAGCTGTTTCTCCTGATGGTAAATATGTCATCAGTGGTTCATTTGATAAAAATATTATGATATGGGATTTAAAAACCGGTGATCTGTTGAATACACTTAAGGGGCATAGAAAGGAAGTGAGTTCTGTTGCTATTTCTCCCAATGGTAAATATTTAATAAGCGGATCGAATGACAAAACTATAATAATCTGGGGATTTGATAGTGGTGAGATAATTAGAAGAATAGATGGTCATAAAAAACACATTACTTCAATCGTGGTATCTTCTGATGGAAAATATATAATTAGTGGTTCAAATGATAAATCCGTGAAGGTATGGGAAATTACTACGGGTAGATACATTAGGTTACTCGAAGGGAATACTTGGTGGGTTCTATCTGTAGCTGTTTCTCCTGATAGTAATTATGGCATCAGTGGTTCATTAGATGGAAAAGTGAAAATATGGGATTTAAAAACTGGTGAATTTGTCAGAACAATCGAAGGGCACAGAAGAGAAGTAAATTCAATTACGATCTCTCCCGATTGTAAATATATTGTCAGTGGATCGGATGATAAGACGATAAAAATTTGGAACTTTACTTAGACTTCGATTCTTGCTGGTTTTATTGATTTCCTCTTATATATTAAATATATTATCATAATCCAGGCTAATACAAAACCGAGATTGATAGCAAATGTTATCCATGTAAACATTTGTGTTATTAATTCAGCTACGAATAGTATTTCTGTATTCGCTCCTATATAAAAATTCCCGGTGATTTTCATTATTTCAAGCCCGAAAATTTTCAAGCTCCATATCATACTAGGGGGATACACTAGAAGAGGTGAAACGTAGACGTTTAATTCTAACGGATAAAATAATGGTAAGAAGTACCTTGTACAACCCATATCGCAATCTTTGGACCACACAAAACTAGAAGAAATAAAAGAAATTCCATAAACAATTAGAGCAAAACTAAGGTACATAAAAATTAACTTTATTTTATGTGGTTTTACTTTCTTCTTATAAACCCACCAAATTGTCAGACATATCAATAGACTGAGAAAAATAAAGGTCTCAACTCCTAAGGTTTACATATTTTAAGATTTGCTATCTGTTTTAAAAATATTCAATGGAAATTTTTATTTTTTATGCTACTTATTTGAGTCTAATAAGCCTTTAATTTTTAAAAGTTAGATTTTAAAGAAATTTTGAGAAGATAACATGAAATTTATAGATTTATCCATTCCGATTATGGATTATGATGAAGCGATATATGATCCTGCTCCTTATGCTCCACATATTACGTATAAAGATCATAAGAGAGGAGGTTTAGAAATGGGAGTATTATATCCCAGATTAAAACCAGATAAATATCTTCCTGATGGTGGAGCTTGGGCAGCTGAGGATATAACTTTATCTACCCATAGTGGAACACATATGGATGCACCTTGGCACTATGCACCGACTCAGGATAAGGAAATTGGAGAAAAAAAAGCAATGACAATTGATGAATTTCCATTAGAGTGGGGTATCGGTCCATTGATAGTTTTAGATGTTACTGATTTAGAAGAAGGCTATATAATGAAACCGGATGATATTGACAAAAAGTTAGCAGAAATTAGTCATAAATTGAAGGAAGGTGATATTTTATGCATTCACACTACAGCGCCTAAATTTGCTGGCACTATTGAGTATTATAAGCATGGTGTTGGAGTGGGAAGAGAGGCAACACTTCATATTATTAGGCAAGGTGTTCATGTGGTGGGGACAGATGCATGGACGTGGGATGCTCCTTTCATTTATACAGCTAAAAGATGGAAGGCTTCAGTAAAAGCAAAAGAACCAAATCCATCAATT
This sequence comes from Candidatus Odinarchaeota archaeon, assembly GCA_048885325.1. Lineage (GTDB taxonomy): Archaea > Asgardarchaeota > Lokiarchaeia > Sigyniarchaeales > SOKP01 > SOKP01. Next base: position 7,772 of record JBHLPZ010000100.1, on the reverse strand, counting down.
ATATGGGAAGGTCATTTTGCTGGAAGGGAATTAGGATACTTTCAAATGGAGAAATTGTGGAATTTAGATAAAGCTCCTGCTGTGGGGGCGACGATTTATTGCTTTCCAGTAAAGATTGCCAGGGCGAGTGCTGCTTGGGTGAGAGCAGTGGCAACCATACCAGAATAAAATAAGAAAAATAAAAATTTAATTTTTAGTTATTCTTGAAAGATTTCCTCAACCATAGAATGGTCATCTTTGAAATGGATTAAAGCTCCACTCCAGTCTTCTAGTACAGCTTTGTATTTTGATTCAAATCTCTCGACAAATTCCTTCAATTTTGCTCTTATTTCGGAAGTTTGTTTCCCTTTTATAAATAACGCCCCGAATATTCGCTTGCCATATTCAAGCATTATGGTAATGTCTCCATGATCAATAGTTTTCAATAAATCTTGGGACATTGTAGTTTCTTTTATGAAAGATGTTATAGCTGAAACCATTCCTGAAACTAAGCCAGGGTCATGAACAACTTCTTTCATAAAAGTATAATCAAAGATACCTCTTCCATCATCGTAAATTATGTAAAGTCCTTGTTTTTCAACTCTTTCGAATATATAACTGAATTCAGGTTTTAAAATATCTATAAGATCATTGTTAAAAAGATATTTAAGGGTAAAATAAAACCTCTGTTTTTCTTTTTCTTCAAATGGAATAAGCTCCGTAAGAAGTTTATCATGTTCAAGAGAATTGAGTAAAGTCTGTACCTCCTCCCTTTCTGACGAGACGGCATCCGGAGCTGCCTTTTCACTTTTGCTTATTAAATATTGAATTTCTCCTTTTGTATAGTCATCTATTGTGATAAAATCAGTAATTGAAGAGAAAATGAGTTTCTCTAAATGTTTCTCATCAACCCTTATATTTTTGGTTTTGAATTCTTTCCGAAGATAATGTATTATTAGACTCCAAATGATAATGTTAAAAATATATCTCGTATATATATATGGAATCGCTAAAATACCTAGGACTCCGCGTAAATCTGCCTCTAAGCCTGCCGTTCTTAAGGTATAAAAATGAAAGCCAAATATTGTTGTATAACTTGTTTGTCCAGTTATCCAATATGTGTCTGGACTCAAATAAATTAAAGCATATAATTCTAAACTAACAAATAACGCTGAAAGAAATATTAAGACGGGAAGATAAGACACTATTGCCGTTAATAAGCTTCTCATATATTTAAAACCCAAAACTAAAAAGAAGGCAGCTAGAGCAAGAGAAGCAATGACTAAAGTAATGAATGAAAAAATATTCATGACATCAAATCCAAGAGAGTTTCCCAAAGTTACACTTGATGCATTAAATTTAGCTGAATCTTGTATAGTCTGGAAATTTGGGAAGATAAAACTATACACTGGACTAAATAATACATAATTTAGAACAAAATATATGAAGAAAGCTAAACAGGCAAAAACGATTCCATAATAGAAATTTTTTGTATCAAGGGCTTTCCTTTTCTGTTTCCTATGTTTCCACCAATCAATTATTTTTATAAATATAAGTATGGATATCGGCTCAAAAATCCTCAAAAACAGAACGAAAATAACAGACGCCATAATAAAATAGGCGAAGAAGTAAATGATTATGGTTATAGACTCTGTTGATCCTTTTTGAATCGCATCAACTATAAATAAAATGATTGATAAAATTGAAATTGGAGCACCTACTGTATATAAACTTTTATATGTTTGAGTTCTTATAGATTCTCCGAAGTATCTTCCTTTTAATGCGATTTGTGAACTAAATAGCAGTTCAATACTAAATATAAAAGTAGCAAGATATACAAATAAGATTTCAAGGAACCAGCCTAGAGCGGTTTCACCGCCAGTTAACGAAACAGTCTCTAGATTTGTTATACTAAGTACTAATTGTAGAAGAAATAATGATACAGGTAATAAAACTATAAGTAGTTTTAAAATTTCTTTTTCTCTGCTCCAATCGCTTCTTTTTAACTCCGCTCTAATTCGGTTATAAGGACTCTCCGTTAATTGGTAAGTTAATGCTTCCAAGGATTCCTTCATAGGCGATTTCTCTTTTCTTAACCGATTCCAAACCAGTATTATAGAAATAAAGGGAGCTACAAGGAAGATAAAAGGTAATGTAACCAGAGGATATGATCCAAACAAAGATATTAATGATAGAAAATGAGAAATAATATAACCTACTCCTAAAGCTGTGTTTCCCTCTTCTCCAGGTTGGAGTTCGAGTTCAATTGGGGCCGCTTCTAATTGAAAGACTATAGGTAACACCCAATAAACTATATAGAATACAATAATTCCAAGTAAAATTCGACCATACAGTTTCCCTATTACCTTTTTTCTTATAAAGAAGTAAGGGATAGATATTAAAAGGATAGGAATGATATTCAATAAAATTGTAAATCCTATTTCAATAGCACTCATCTTAAATACTCTAGTTTTTTTTAATTAAAAATAAGTTATTTTTAAATTAATTTATGCAATTTTTCATATATTATTCTAGGTATTTTTTAAATTCTAAAACTCAATATTATGAAGATGAATAAAAAATTAGGGATTGTCGTTCATGAAGATTTCGCGTTAAAACATTTGCCACCTTATCCAAAACCTGCCTTTATATCCTTTGAAAGTCCATTAAGAATTAAATCTGTAATAGAATATTTAAATAGAAAGAGATTTTTTGATGATAATCGTATCATCAAGATGGTGCCAGAATCCATTGACGAGGAGATCCTTCTTTTAGCTCACTCACAATATCATATTGATTCTATAAAAAAAATTTCTAAGATGGGTGGTGGTTTATTAGACGATGAAGTTTTTGTCTGTGATGATACTTTTGAATTAGCTAAAAAAGCGGTAGGTGGAGCTATTCAAGCACTTAAGAGTATTATTAATAAACAAGTTAATTATACATTTGCTTTTATAAGACCGCCAGGGCATCACGCATTTAGAGAAAAAGCATCTGGATTATGCATTTTTAATAACATAGCAGCTTCAATTCTATATTTAAGAAAAAAATTGAATTATGAGAAAAATATAGCAATAATTGATATTGATAACCATTTTGGGGACGGTTTGGCTCAATATTTTTATGATGATCCGTCAATACTTTACTTTTCGATACATGAATTTGATTTTTCTCAAGCAGATTTAGGATTTTTAGATGAAATTGGGAATGGTAAAGGATTAGGTAGAAGTATTAACTTTCCTATTCCTGAAAATTTAAATGATCATCAATTTTTGGAGATTTTAGATTTTTTCATTCCTATATTGAAAGAATATAATCCTGATTTAATTATAGTTGCTGCTGGATTTGATATGTATTTTGCCGATCCTATAGGTAATGGTTGCTTAACTACTAATGGATATCATAGTTTTACGAAAAGTATCATAAATACGGCAAAAGAAATTTGCGACGGGAAGATCTCTTTTATATTAGAAGGAGGTTATAGTATAATAGGCTTAAAATTTTGTGTCTATGCAGTACTATCAGCACTATTAGATAAAGAATTTGAAGCACCTGAATTCGAACAAGATTTATTATCAAATGGAGTAAATAAAGAACAGTTTAGTAAGATCATGGAAGCATTGAAATTACAATTAGGTCCCTATTGGAATTGTCTAAAACCATAAAAGAAAAATTATTAATTATAATTATATATATTCTTGTAGCTTCTGTGCATATGTTTGGACAGCAAATAGGGCGTCTCTTGGAGTTATTTGAGGATTTATATAACAGATCAATGCACCTGTACCTCCTATAGGAATGGGAGCAATAATAATATGCCCTTTACCTGTAATATTAGTGCCAATTTTACGTTCTTCAGTATTTTCGACAATCATATATTTAATACCTTGTATTGAAATACTTGTCATACCTTTTTGACCCAATTCTAATTTAGTTTGAAGCAATTCATTTATTGTACCAATATTTTGAGATATATCCCAATTTTGAGTCTGAGTGATTAAATTTCCTGATTTACTAAGAACTGCTACTCCAAAAACGTTTTGTTCTTCATTTAATAAAGCGTTTATAATCGATTCTATTTCAGATGACATTTTTCACTAAACTTTTAATTGTAATTTTATTATATAACTATACAAACAATTCATATAAAAAATTAATTTTTGTAAATCGGTGAATTAATTGGCATTTAGATTATTTAAAAAAGCAGTTGTAATGGTTTTACGGGAAAAAAAGCAATTTACTGTATTTTGTATGATGTACACAATTTTAATCTTTTGGACCAGTTTTTCAATTGAACTAATAATTGAAACTGGCGGCTTAGGGATAGCTTCAGCATCATTTTTCATAGCTATAGGTGTGGGAATATTCTTATCCCTCCTTTATGCATGGATTATAGTAAGAAGAAATTCAAAAACTATCGCTACACTTAAATGCATTGGTTGGACAAATGGAGATATTAATTCTCTCGTTTCCGGATTTATTTTATTTACCACAATTTTAGGTTTTATATTAGTTATCGAGGTTTTATTTCATTATGCGGCTATAGTTGGATATTGGCAAGCATGGGTGGCAGATATAGGTGGAGGCTCATATGATATTAAAGATCTACCTTTAGTCAGTTTATTACCAGTTGTAATCACATTTATTATATTTTTAGCATTCCAAATTGTTGCAATATTATTGGCTAATAGGAAGATATTAAAAGTTAGGCCAATTATAGCATTAAAAAGAGTGGGGGAATAATGAGGTGATAAAAAATTCCAGTAGATAAAGACACTATGATTGAGGCTATTGATGTAAATAAAGAATATCGTAGAGCTGGTGCTATTATTAGGGCACTGGCAGATGTCAATTTAACAATTAAATCAGGTGAATTTGTAATTGTGCAAGGGCCAACTGGATGCGGAAAATCCACGCTTTTAAATGTTCTTTCAGGATTAGATCTCCCCGATAGTGGAAGAATTATTTTTGATGGAGAAAATATTGCTCGTGCAACCGAAGATAGACTTAGTAAAATAAGAAGACAAAAGATTGGTTTTGTTTTTCAAGACTTTAATCTTGTACCTACATTGACAGCTGTTGAAAATGTTATGGCGCTTTTATGGCCAACAGTTTTAAGAGAAAAAGAAATAGAAAATCGAGCAATAGCAGCTTTGAGAGATTGTAATTTACTTGAAAGGAAAGATCATTATCCAGTCCAATTATCAGGTGGTGAAAAACAAAGATGCGGACTTGCTCGAGCTATTGTGCACCGACCAAGAGTTATACTCGCAGATGAGCCAACAGGTAATTTAGATCCAGAATCGGAAAAGCAAGTTATGGATTTATTGAAACAAATTAATAAAGATATGGAAACAACAGTAATAGTCGTTACACATCGAGGGTCCTTAAACTCATATGCAAATAAAGTCGTGCAAATGGAAAAGGGTGCAATAATTAAGATTCAATAATTCAAATTTATTTTATTTTCAAATTTTTCTATTTTTAATGATATATTAATTTATTAAGATGCTTTTTTTCTATAAAGTCCAATTCATACCCTATATATCAATTTTATAACAAATAAAGATTGGACTAAAACAAAATTATAAATATAAAAATCGTGTTTGATTTAGTAAGTAAATATCAAATGTTTTCAACATAACTTTTTATTGAGGATATTCTCATGGGATTCGACATAAAAATTCTTTATCTTAAGGAGTTGATTTAAAATCGGGATTAAACGTGTTATTTGGAGTGGGATCGTCGGAATGATTTTCTTAGTTCCTCTATCATGGATCTCTTTTTCACTCTTAGATTTAACTAATAGCATAACTGGGGGATTGGTTGACGATTTAAATGTGGCTATTGCTTCATTAGGAGGAGGAGCATTAGGGTTCATTGCCAGTGCCTTTCTGGGACTAGTAATGATTTTATTATTTCCAATTCACTGGTGCTTAACGTATCGCCCAGATGATGTCCTTTTAATAATCTCAGTCATATTACCTTGGGTTTTGACTTGTACGATTACCAGTGCGATTTCTTCGCATTCTCCTAGAGGAGGTCTTCATACAAGTTTAGCAATTGGTATCGGTTATATCATAGTGGGTTTTGCGTTTTATTTTATTTTACCTATGATAATTAACATGTTTCTTCCTGGAAGCGGAGCTTTTGCTTCAGCAATATTAGATGGTCTCTCTGCGGGCTTAACAGATTTACCATATCTGTTAGCAGTCCTTTTGGCGGTTTTGGAGGGATGTTTAGTTGGTTCTGTGTTTGGAGCATTTATTGGAAGTTTAAAGTATAAACCTGCAGGAGGAAAAGCAAAAGTGAAGAAAAAAGAAGTAATAGTAGAAGTTGAACCTACGTTAGATGGAACCGATTATTGTACTAATTGTGGAGCTAAAGTGCCCCCAGGAGTCGATTTCTGTACCAACTGTGGATCCAAGATAAATAGATGACATTTAATTTTTAATTACAATTTTTTATTTTTTAAACAGTAAACAGACACTTTTCTAAAAAGGACATTTTAAATTAGTATATTATTATATATATCATAATCTTAATTTAAAGATAGGATTAAAACTATGTCAAAACAAGTTAAAGGAGTTATAGTTTCTCGTTTAATCATATTATTAGCTATAATTTTAGTCCCTATCAGTATCTTTTTTATTTATTCGTTTGTAAATTTCGATTTATGGTATTCAACTGATCAAATCTTAACTTTCTGGATAATTAAGATAGTATGTCCATTAGTTTTTAGTATATCTTGGTTATTTTTTTTAATATTATTTGCTGATCGTCTAGCAAATACCATGGATTCATTTGACGAGATCATTGGTGTTGTTCCCTCAAGATTAAAGTTCTTTTATGGAATTAATGCAGTTTATATTCTTTTTATATTTGTATTTCCATTAATAACTCCTATTATTTCTGTTTTAAGTTTTGCTAGTTTTGCGTGGCGTTTAACTACATTTAGGAAGGAAAGTTGGGAGGACGATACAAAAATTTCTTTTTTAACAAAATTTATGATGGGTTTATTTTCTTTAATTCCGATCTTTTGCACAGTAAGTATTATACATAAATATTTAGCGATACCATTATTTTTATGGGATAATATTTGGTTACCTCTTATAGACCTTAATAGACCCTTAAATCTTTTTAGTATCTCATATTCTCTCTTCACAGCATTAGCGATCGGGTCTTTAATTATTTTATTTGCAAATTCAGGGATAAGTGAATATGAACAGATCTTTGTTGATACTACTAAACAAAAGAAGTTTTGGAATGTTAGAATTTTAGAAATAGTTCTATTTGGAATATTTTTATATTTAGATTGGTTTGATTATGAAATTATTAATTTTTTTTATATTGCTGGATTTGTCATAATAATCTTTATATCTTTTGTAAATTTTATTCGGGGAAAATCCAAATATAAAGGATTTAAAAGCCATCTATTCGGATATTTAATAGCAGCAGTTTTTATTGGCTCAAATGTAATATTTACATCTGATGCTGTGCTCTCTTTTAATTTAAGAATTTGGAGTTTGGTAATTTCAGCAATCTTGTACATTTTTGTGCTATTTTATACTTTTTACCAAGTCGAGTAAAAATAGAAAAGTAATTTATCTCGTTTCACATTCTATTTCCTTTTAAAATTAGAAAGTAGACGTTTATAATAGTTTAAAATGAAAACCACGTTTTTTATATATCTTCAATATCAAATTTGAATATTTTTTAAGTTAAATAGAATAATAAAGGGCACAATTCAGTTAATTAATACAGAGATATAATTGCAAACTTTTTGTTTTTTT
>JBHLPZ010000099.1:0-10994 GCA_048885325.1 Candidatus Odinarchaeota archaeon | reverse complement strand
CCTAAATGTTTAATTAATAGGAATTATTAAAAAAAAAATTTTAAATTTTTAATAATTAAAAAAAATAATTTTATATGGTAAAATATAATATCATAGCTTAGAAAACTATCTCTTAAAAATCAATTAATTAACCCCATTAAAAAAAAGAGCTTCCTTCTTGAATATTATAAGTTTAAAGGGAAAAAAAGACTTTCAAAAAATTACAGATGTGAATGAATTTCAAGAATTATATAAATTCATTGAAAAGTTCGCGGATCATGAAGATCAAGTAATCATTTCCATAATTCTGCCCTTATACAATGAAGAAAAAACAATTAGGAGAGTTTTAGATAGTCTCCCAAACCACACATCAATTGAAATTATTGTCGTTAATGATCAATCCACCGATAATAGTTTAGAAGAAATTAAGTTAGTTCAATCATACAGAAATATCAATGTAATAAATCATCGAATCAATAAGGGATATGGAGCTGCAATAATGACAGGAATTAAACATGCTAAGGGAAAAGTTATTGTTTCCATGGATTCTGATGGACAACATAGCCCTGATGATCTTTTCACATTGATAAAACCGATTTTGGATGAGAGGGCAGATTATACTATTGGATCTAGATATCTTGGAACCTATTTTTATCAATTACCTTTATCAACGCGATTAGGAGAATTGTTTGTTGAAAAATTAATTCGAATCTTTTTTGGAAAAAAGATTATGAATAATCAAAATGGCTTTCGAGCTTTTAATAGGAAAATTTTACCAATATTTAATGATCTTAAATATGATGGATATGCGTTTTGTACGGAACAAATACTTAAAACTTCATTAGAAGGATATAAGATTAAAGAATGTCCAATTAAAGTATATGATCGGAAGTTTGGAACTTCCCATATTATTTTATCAAAATTAGCTATAAATATGGTTACCTTATTTTTTAATTATCTTATTAAAAAGATTAGAATAACTGTTCTAAAGAGAGATAAATCTGGGGCATTAAAAATTTATGAAAAATCGTTAAAGAGAACTAAAGATTTACTTCGTTTAAAATACAAAAAAGAGTATACTTATTTGAATTCTATTGTTTTTATTGAACGAAGATATGCAATTACTTAGTAAGATTTAAGATTTTAAGCTTTCCTCTAAAAATCTTAAAAGTTTAGCTATTTAATTAAATTTTTATTAAATTACCATTTATATTATTATAATATTTAATATTTCAATAGATTTGGAATTTTAGAATTAAGGTTTTAATTTGAAAACAGCAGCAAGTACGAATATTGCAGATATTACTACTGAAAGGAAAATAATTAAAACCCGAAACAATTTCCTCAAATTTAATGATTTGTTTAATTATCTTGAAAATCATAAAACTAATAGCGAAAGCGTGCTTCTTTCAATAATTCTTCCAATGTATAATGAGGAAAAAACAATTCGGGCAGTATTAGAAAGTTTGCCTAAGTATAAGTTAATTGAGATTATTGTTATCGATGATCATTCTACTGATAACAGTATGAAAGAAATTGGAAAAGTAAATGCCCTAGAAAGAATAAATATATTGCATCATAAGAAAAACAAAGGTTATGGGGGAGCCATTACTACTGGAATGAAACATGCGAAAGGAAAAGTTATTGTTTGTATGGATAGCGATGGTCAACACAGCGCTGATGATCTTCATGATTTAATAAAACCAATTATCGAAGGTGAATCTGATCTAGTAATTGGTTCAAGATATTTGGGTGCTTATAATTATCATTTACCCTTATTAAGACAAATTGGAGAAATTCTTGCCGAGAAAATAATTAGGATATTATTCAACTTAAAAATAAAAAACAATCAAAATGGCTTTCGTGCTTACAATAGGAAAATTCTAAAAGTATTAAAACATGCAAAATACCTTGATTACACCTATTGTACTGAACAAATTTTAAAAGCTTCGATATACGGCTTTAAGATTAAAGAATCCCCCGTAAAAGTTTATGGCCGACAACATGGTGCTTCAAAAATGACTATTATACGACTTGCACTTAATATCTTCTCTTGCTTGTTATTATATTACTTTAAAAAAATGAAAGTTAATGTTATAAAGAAGCAATAAGAAATTTTTTGAGATTTTTAATATTAATAGAATCATAACATTTTTGATTAGCTACTCCTATAATAATCCCATGAAAAAAATAATTACCTGTATTGGAATTCGTCCCGATATTATACGTTTATCTCGGATAATCAAGAAATTAGACCAATATTTTGAAAATATTGTTGTTGATAGTGGTCAACATTACGATTATAACTTAAATAAAATATTTTATGATCAATTAGGTGTCCGATTACCTGAATATAACCTTGATATTAAAAGTGGAACTCATGCTACTCAAGTAGCAAGACTAATGATTGAATTCGAGAAAGTTCTAATGCATATAAATCCTGAATTTGTTATAGTTTTAGGAGATAATAATAGTAGCCTAGGATTTGCGATAGCAACTTCAAAATTAAATATCCCCCTAGTCCACATAGAAGCGGGAATGCGAAGTAAAAACTGGCTTATGCCAGAAGAAAAAAATCGTAAAATAATTGATCATTTGGCTGATATGAATTTCTGTTATTTACCTGAACATAAAGAAAATCTATTAAGGGAAGGATTAAACCCCAGAAGATGTTGGGTTATAGGTAATCCTATTTTAGAGGTTGTAAACGCAGTGGAAACGACATTTAAACAAGAAAAACCATTTTACCTGGTCACGTGTCATAGAGCTGAAAATACGGAGATAAGAGAAAATCTGGAAATGATTATTAAGTTTCTAGTACAATTGTATGAAAGAAAAAAGGTAGAAATCAAATTCATTCTAATGCCAAAAACTAAGAACATGATGGAAAAGTATGGCTTAAAACTTCCAAAGGGTATTAACCCGATACCTCCTCAGGGCTTTTTAGAATTCCTTGGTATGGAAAAAGAAGCCCAGTTAGTTTTAACTGATAGTGGGACAGTTGTTGAGGAGTGTGCTATTCTAGGAACCCCCTGCTTGACGATAAGAGAAAGTACTGAAAGGATTGATTTAATTGAACTTGGCGTAAATGTATTAACTGGTATGGATAATAATCAAATGCTTGATTCAGCAGAATTAGCATTATCTCGTAAAGTTGAACCCGTATCTCATTATGGTAAAAATATATCCGATAAAATTTGTAATATATTAATCGGAAATTCTTTAAACTTCTATAAAAACTACGATAGGTAGCTTTTAAAAAAAGAGCTATTTCGTTCTAGAATTTATCCTTATTTTTTGATATATAATCTTTAAGTTCTGAAATAGCGCTTTTTATATCTTTTTTTTCAATAATTCTATCTAGTTCTGTATATTTTGTAGCAAGTGATCGGTCTATCTTCTGTTCTGGTTTATTAACTCTATTAATTTTTAACTCTTTTTCAAAAATCTCATTGAATAGATGCATTAATTGATACTTATTCACTGTATTATTTGGAATATAGTGATGGAGATAGGATTTACGAACTAATTCATCATAAATGTTAGATGATATTATTTTTTCACACAATTGAGCAAATTGAAGAGTAGTTACACCATTCCATATATGATGCTCAAAACCTCCAATTGTTCCTCCATTTGGCTGACTTAAAAACCATTCGAATAAAAATGAAGTTTCCTTTTTAAATTCAGGTCCAATGATAGAGCATCTTATTATTAACATTGATCCATCAAACACTTCACCAAGACTCTTTGATTTACCATACACATCTAATGGATCATGAGGATCTTCTTCGTTATATTTACCTTTTTTTCCAGAATATACACAATCTGTACCAATTTGAATTATTTTAATATTATGTTTTTTAGCATAGCTGGCTAATTTCCATGGAAAATCAGCATTTATTTGAATTGCGCGTTTAACACCTTCAGGATCATCATCTCTAGAGAAGGGTTTAGTAATTCCTATACAATTAATAATATATTCAATTTTCAAATCAAGAAAAGGTTTACTTTCTAATTGATAAATATCATTAGCATCAAAAGGATATACATTATCAGTTAAATATTTTGGATTTCTCGCAGTGCCATACACAGAAAAATTAGGATTTTTTGAAAGATAATCAAAAACCATTGAACCTAACATTCCACTTACGCCAAGAACTAAAATTTTTGTCATCTTATTTATCACTTTTTATTTATCGATTTTCTACTTCCCATATTTCTCTTCCCCAGTAATCTGCTGGAAAGCGATAATCATCTCCTTTACTTTCTTCAAGAGAACTTGTTGAAAAGAAAAGGATTCGCGTATCTTCTTCTAAAGGTCTAAACCCATTGGCATATCTAGGAGGAATAAATACTACTTGTGGATGTTTATCAGATAAAATAAAACGTTTAACTTCTTGATTTTTTGAGGGAGACTTAAAATCTTCTAATTTAACAGCCGCTACTATAGCAGAACCTTTAGTAACATAAACATATTTCGCTTCATTCATGTGTCCGTGAAACGCGCGAATTGTTGAGGTGGAAAAATTTTGAACTTGATAAAAGCGTTTAACGCCATAAAAATTGAAATCATTAGCAAAATTTAAACTACCTCTATCATCAATAGCGATTCCTCCTTCAATTACTTGTAAATCTCTTTTGCCAATAGTCTGTGATATTTTTACTCTTTCAGCTAATTTTAGATTAGAATAAATCCCCTTATGAAAATCTTGAACTGTAGGTGAATTAATTATTTCTCTTACAGCATCTTCAATACCATACCTAAATTCAAAACCAGTATTTAATATCTTACTACTATCTACCATATAGCTTCTTTTATCTACAATATTTTTATTAATTTGAATCTCGCAATTAGTAATCTCTTTTACAATTTCACCTAATCTCAATAAGCTTAGATTTTCACCTCTCACGTTATAAATTCCATGTAAATTGTTTTTAATAACATGTACTATCGCTCGAGAAATATCACGGATGTGTACAAACGGACGTTCTTGTTCTCCACCAAATACAGTTATTTTATTTAAATTAAATGCTCTTGCCGCAAAAGTATTTACGACTAAATCATATCGCATTCTCGGGCTCAATCCATATGCGGTACCCAGCCTTAAGATACAATAATTATCCTCACATATTTCTCTTATTAGGCGTTCTTGAGTATATTTTGTTTGACCATAAAAGTCAATAGGAAATCCCTCATCTTCTTCTTTTACAATGACATTTGGTTCGCTTCCATAAATACTACAGGTGCTAATATGAACAACAAATTTTTTCATTTTCTTGCAAAGTTCAGCAACATTTCGTGCTCCTATACAATTTATTTCAATAGCTTGATTAGTATCTATTAAACATGCGGGATCACCCACAATTGCTGCTAGATTTACTATAACATCATAATTCTTAACAATTTTCTCAATCTGATCTTTATTGCGTACATCTGCTTCTATAAATGTGTTAGGAGGATGAACATCTCTATAAAGATGATTATCTAAAATATCAACTTCCCATTCCTCTTGTTTTATAACATCATATAATACGCTTCCTATATATCCAAGACCACCTAATATTAAAATTTTATACGGCATAGTTCGTTCCTTGGGTTTTTATTCAATAGGTCATTTGATTTTTATTATTAAAGTAAAATTTAGCTAATAATAAAAATTAATTCAATTTCTAACTTTTTTGAGAGTATTAGAATCTAATTATTTCAAAAGTCTTTTTTTTTCACTAGCTATATAAATTTTATATTTATTGCTAATTTTTTTATATTTAAACATACAATTTTGAATACTTTTAAGATTTTAAAATAAATGAACTGATGAGAGTTATTTAATGAATATTCTTGTTCTCCAAGAAACAGATTGGCTTACTCGAGGACCGCATACACAACATCATATTTTTGAGAGAATTTCAAAGAATTCCAATATTAAAATCTCTGTATTAGATTATGATATTGATAAAAAAATGCATTCAAAATCAATTTTCATAAAGAAACGAATTTTTACTAATATTAATCGTGCAATAGATATTTCAAATGTAAAGATAATTAGAACAACACATATTCAAGTTCCATACCTTAGAAGAATAACTTCATTAATAACAAATTTTTTTGAAATGGTTAAATTATTTAGAAAGAATAGACCTGATGTAATAGTAGGATTCTCTATAACAAATGGAATAATTGGGTTAGTTTTATCTAAACTTTATACAATTCCCTATGTATTTTATTATATAGACTTATTGCATACATTAGTACCAGTTCACTATGCTAGGAAAATCGCGGCAATAATTTCGCGTTTTTTATTTAAAAAATCAGATGAAGTTATTGTTGTTACAAACTCTCTTCAAAAGTATATTATAAATGAAGGAGCTAAATCAGAAAGGGTTAAAGTACTTTTAAATGGAATTTCTTTAGAAAATACAAAAATAAATAAGAATAAGCTAGACCTATTAAAGCAAAAATATTTAATAAGGGAAGATGAATTTGTTATCCTTTTCATGGGATATTTATATGATTTCGCTGGTTTAAAGGAGATTATCGAATATTATAATACATCTGTAAAAAACGGCCAATTAAAATTTAGGTTTATAATAGTCGGAGATGGAGGTATATATAATTATTTAGTTAATTATGTTAAAGAAATTGAAGCAGATTGGGTGATTCTTACAGGTAGAATTCCATTTTTTGACATCACAGAATATATTGAATTAGCTGATTTATGTCTTATGAGTTTTGATTTAAATGATATTACAAGAGAAATAACTCCAGTAAAAATTATGGAATATATGGCAATGAAAAAACCAGTTTTGTCTAATAGTTTACCTGGTGTTGTCAATGAAATTGGTAAAAATAATGGAGTAATCTTTGCTAAAGATCAAAGTGAACTTATTAAAAAGATTGGAGTATTAAGTAAAGATAAAGGAAGTTTAGAGGAAATCGGGCAAAGTGGTTTTAGATTAATTAAAAAATGTTATGTTTGGCCGAAAATTTTAAAGGATTTTAAAAAGATTTTAATAAATGTAATAAAATCAAAGAAATTGTAATAAATATGTTCATAGATGTCAAATTTTTTAAAGGTTGATAAAAAATGATTAAAGTTGGGATGCTTACTCCTTTTTTTACTGGACAATTAGGTGGTCCCTACAATGTTATAACAGAAATTGTTCCATATTTGAAAGACATGGGTGTCTCAACAAAAATTTTCACAACTTCAGCTATTGAAAAGTTTGGCCGTAAAAGAACAGAATTTTATGAAGAAAAAAATGAAAATTTTCAAATTTACAGATTAGATTCTTTTTTAAGATTCAGAGAATATAGAATTTCCTTTAGTTTATTACCTTTTCTCCTGAGGAATGAAAAAAGTATTGACATTATTCATTCTCATGCACTGAGAAGTTACCAAGAGGATATGGGCGCTATATTTTCATTATTGAAAAAGAAACCATTAATAATATCACCCCATGGTGGTATTAATATAAACTGGGATTATGGTGATAAAATTCCTAAAATGATATCAGACAAATCTATTGGATATATAAAAAGGAGAATTTCAAACATTCATTATATATCAGTAAGCAAGATGGAAATACCCCTTATTAAAAAGTATGGAAAAATTAGTGAGCAAAATATTCATTATATTCCTCATGGGGTAAATACTGAGATTTTTAAACCGGTGAATTCAAATAATTTAAAAAAAAAATTAGGATTAGAAAATTATGATGTAATATTATATGTAGGACGTATCGCTAAAGGAAAAGGAGTAGATAAACTTATCAAAATTTTGAATTTAATACATAAAAAAAGTAAACGAGTAAAATTAGTGATTATAGGGGGTAATGCGGGATACCTTCACGTTGTTAATGAACTAATTCAAAAGTATAACCTATCTAAACATGTCTTATACTTAGGCTATATCCCAAAAGAAAATCTACCAGTTTACTATTCAATGGCTGATTTAGTAGTCTATCCTTCAAGACAAGAAATTTTTGGACTCGTACTATGTGAAGCAATGGCATGTGGCAAAGCAGTAATAGGATCAAATATTATGGGCCCTAGTGAAATAATCATTGATGGAGAAACCGGTTACACTTCTGATTTTAACAATATCGAAGATCTTTGCGAAAAAATTATACATCTGTTAGATGATAAAATATTATTAAATCAAATGGGAAAAAATGGTCTTGCAAGAGTGAAAAGTAAATTTACATGGAAAAAAGCTGCTGAATCACATTATGAACTATATAAAAAAGTTTTAAGTTAAAGTTAACTCAAAAGCTAATAAGAAGCAAAAAACTGAGGTTGTTTAGTGAATAATAAAAATAAATCTTTACTATCAAAAAATAAATTAATAAGTGTTCTCTGGAAAATTTTTAACAAAGTCCCAAATTTAAGAAATAAATTATATAGATTTTATGCTTGGGAAATTTTTGAATATGTTCCAGGATTGAAAAATTTAATATATAAGGTATATGATAAATACTGGTATTTTGAACTATTTATTGATGAAAGACAATTTTCCTTAGAAAAATTTCAAAAGAAGAAATATAGTATTAATATTAACAGAATTCAATTTACAATTAAAAAAGATAAACATTTGGAGAAAAAATTAGTTAATTTTGCTCAAAATTGGGATTCACCTAATAATTTAACTAAAATTGAAAATACTAATGGATATATTTTAGTTGAAGATCATTTTATTAAAAAGAAAAATTGGCAAGATACTAAAGCTTATTCAGAAATAATCTCAAAATTCTCGAATAATGAAGGTTTAAATGGATGTTCAAATGTTCAAGAATTTTCTGAACTATTGCTTTTATTAGATAAGTTGTACCAAAATTACCATAATTCGAAAAAGTATGAGTTTGATCAACATATTAAGGTGGGAATTAGTAGAAATGGTGATTATATTCTTTTAGAAGGTTTATTGTACTTATCACTTCTTAAATTATTAAAAATCAATGAAATAAATATTACTGTCATAGTAAGGCATCCAGATTGGATTAATTTTAGTAAGGAATTTTTAAGATTCCAATATATTCATGGTGCTATATATCAACCATTAATACATCCAGATTTAAGTCTAAAATCATCATATTCTGACGTAAGATTTAATATTATTGAAAAAAATCTGAAAATTAGAGAAGGAACATTATTAGACATAGGTTCTAATCTAGGTTATTTTTGTCATAAATTTGAAGAAATAGGGTTTGATTGCTATGCTGTGGAGATAAGACCAAGCAATGTTCATTTCATGAAAAAATTAAGAGATATTGAAGGAAAAAAGTTCAAAATAATAAATCAATCAATTTTTAAGATAAAAAGAACAGAATTTGACATTATTTTATCTTTAAACATATTCCATCACTTTCTTAGAGAAAAAAAATTATATGTTCAATTAGTTGAGTTTTTAAATAATTTAAAGGTTAAGTACATGTACTTTCAACCCCATAACCCAAATGAAAAGGTTATGCAAAATGCATATATTAATTTTAATAATCATCAGTTTGTAGATTTTATTCTTAATAATTCATGCTTAAATAAGAGCAAGCTCTTAAGTGAAAATGTAGAAGGTACTAGGAGACCTTTGTATCTTCTCTCTAACTAGAAATAGATTTTTTTATAAATACTTCTTCCAAGATTCTCCCATCTAAATCCTGGGGCACAGTCTCCCCCATTAATGACAGAATTGTTGGTGTAATATCATAAGGAGTTATTATATTTATGTTATTATATTTCTTAATGTTGGGACCCTTCATTAAAAAAACTCCAAATTTATCACTATGTACCCCTGTATGTCCTGGATTAAAATCAATAATAGACTCTAGTTTTACCTTTTTACCATTCGGTAAATTAGCCTCAAAATCTCTATTTTCTCCAAAAAAATCATTTATTTTGACAATTAATTTATTTTCATATGGTTTTATGTTAAACAATTTTTTTCCATTACAAGTAATAGATTCGATCGACTGCTTAAAGGTCTTAAGTGGAATAGTAGAGTTTGGTCTTGATCTAAAAACTACACTCCCAGTCATATAAATCCCATAAACATCATAATATAATTTTAATTCTCTTAATAGATTTAGGACATTTATAGTCCTATAATCCTCTTTATAATTTTTTTGCTTCCGTTCAAATCCATGATCTGAACATATTATTAGATGATAACCATATTCTGTAGCATAATCTCTAACTTTTCCTATAAATTTGTCAATTAAAATGTATGCGTTTGGTAGAACTTTTGAAAATTTATCTCTCTCATCTTTATCTCTCCAATAGATATGACCGAGAGTATCAAAAGAATAGTCAAAAAATACAGAAAAATCTAAATTAAATCTTCTTAATAAGATGAGGTATACATTTGTATGAATAATTAATTCAATTTCTTTTAATAAATGCATTCGTTCTTCTAAGCCATTGGCAAAATATAAAGATACACTTCTTTTAATAATTTTTATAAATTCTTTTAAAGGAAAATGAAACCTAAATAGTTTCCAGAAGAACTTCAAAAGAAAAGAAATCGAGTATTTTTCTGATCTAGCTGCTTTATCTAATTCACTTATAAAATTAAGATTTTTTGGAAAACTCTCCTTTTCTAACAATAAAGGGCTTGGAACACAAAATCCTTTAAATTTCTTAGCACTCCAAATACTTAATGGCCTATATACTCCTATATGATATCCTCTATTGTGCAAAATATCCCAGATTTGTTTTGATGTTAAATCTTCCTCCTTAGAATAAAAATCTCTTATTCCATGTTTAGAGGCTTTTTTTCCAGTAAAAATTGAACAAAAAATTTTCGGAGAACTTAAAAAATCTTCAGCTTTTAGTATGCCATAGCTTCCATTTTTAATAATTTCCTTGAAATTATCCAGATGTTGCTTAGAAATCAATTCCTCAATTATATTCCAACTTAATCCATCTAAAGCTAGTAAAATTACTCTTTCCATTTTATTATTAAGCATTTTCAATCTTTTCAGATATATTAATTATAATATTTCTTCTTTTGATAATCTTT
>JBHLPZ010000098.1:0-11005 GCA_048885325.1 Candidatus Odinarchaeota archaeon | reverse complement strand
TAAAATTTTTATAGAATTAAGAAATTAGATAATAAAATAAAAATATGATAAGTATTCTAATGGTATTTAAAATTGGCTACTATAACTTATTCTGAGCGAATTAAAAGATTAAAAGAGGACCTTTTATCAAGTAAATACGAATTATGCATTGAGCGTATGAAATTTTTTACTGAAATTTATAAAAGAAATCCAAATGATTCTGAAATCATTAAAAGAGCGAAAGCAGTAGCCCATACATTGGAAAATATGACAATTTTCATTAGAAAGAGTGAATTATTAGTTGGTAATGAGACTAGCAAGAATCTAGGTGAAAAAATCAATCTAGATCTACAAAGATATGATAATAGTCTCGATAAAAGGATAACTTTTAAAAAATTAGCAAGAAGAAAACTCCAACCTTTTTTTATAGAAGAAAAAGAAATTGATGAATTATCAGGAATTATACCCTTTTGGAAGAATAAAGCTCTTATTGGCGGTAGAATCAATAAGAGACTCCTTGAAGAGGGACTTATAACTGGAACAGGAATAGTTTCTTCATTAGCTCCTAATATTGCCATACAAGTAGGGCCTACAGAGGGGCATTTATGCGCAGGATATAAAGAAATATTAAATTTAGGATATAAAGGGATTATAGAAGAAGCTGAATTATATCAAAGTAAATTAAATAAAAAGGATAAAGAATTTCAAGATAAAAATGATTTCTATGAAGCAGTAAAGATATATTATAAAGCTGCTATAAATTTTTCTAAGAGATTTTCAGATTTAGCGTTTTCTATGGCTAAGGAAGAATTGAATGAAAAACGAAGAGTTGAATTAAAAGATATAGGAGAAATGATGAATAAATTCTGTTCAGAACCCCCAACATCTTTTTATGAAGCTGTTCAATTTATTTGGTTTACTCAAAATATTATTAATATTATTTATCAAAGAAGTGTTGTTGCATTAGGACGTTTAGATCAGATCCTATGGTCATATTACGAAAAAGATATACAATCAGGAATTTTAACTCGTAATTTTGCTTTAGAATTAATAGAGGAATTAAATTTAAAGCTTACATGGAATGTGACTCTATTGCCTACTGATTTTACAATGGTGGCAAATGCTCTTGGTCAAAATACTCAAACAATTACGATATCTGGAATAGATAAGCAAGGGAATGATTTAACAAACGAAATTTCATATTTATTCCTTGAAGCATATAAAAATGTTAAAGTCATTACAACTGATTTGTCTGTAAGAATTCATAGAAATACTCCAAAAGATTTTTTTAAAGAAGCTCTCAAATTATTTAAATATACTTCTGGAATTGCATTTTATAATGATGATATCATTATTCCAGCATTAACCAAGGCGGGATATAATCTAGATGATGCTCGAGATTATGTAATTATTGGATGTGTTGAACCAACAGGTCAAGGAAATAGTTTTGCTGCCACAGCACGTATGTTTTTGAATCTACCTGGTGTGCTAGAATTAACATTAAATAATGGTTATAATAACATGTCAAAAACGATTGCTGGCCTACAAACAGGTGATATCTCAGATTTTTTAAAATTTGAAGATTTATATAGCGCTTTTCTTAGACAACTTCGATATAATATTAAAAGAAGCATAAAAATAGCTGAAATTGGAGATAAAGAGGCAATGAAATATATGCAACACCCCTTTGTATCAGCTACTTTAGATGGATGTTTAAAAAGTGGAAAAGATTACGTCTGTGGAGGAGCAAAATATAATTTTTCATCGATCACAGCTTATGGATTTGCCACCTTAGTTGATTCTTTCTATAATATAAAAAAAGTTGTTTATGATCAGAAGCTCTTAACCTTACCTGAATTTGTGGAAATTCTGAATAATAATTTTGAAGGACAAGAAGAATTTCGCCAAAAATTAATTAACAAATATGATAAGTGGGGGAATGATAAAGAGGGAATTGATACTTTAGCCGTAAAATTATGGAACCTATTTACATCAGAAATAGCCAATTATAAACCTATTAGAGGAGGTAGATATAGCGCGGGGGCTTATTCTATGGGTATTCATGTTATGGAAGGTTTTTTTACCCAACCAACTGCTGATGGGAGAAAAGCAATGCAAGCTATCTCAAATAGTTTATCTCCAGTAAATAAAGTGGAAAAAAATGGAATCACGGCGATTTTGAATTCGCTTGCGAAATTGAATTATGAAAATGCAGCTAATGGAATAGCCGTGAATGTGCGTATTCATCCTCAAAATCTTCAAAATGAAGAAAATATTGAGAAATTTTATAATCTATTAAAATCTTATTTCGATTCTGGAGGAATGCAAATTCAACCAACAGTAGTGTCAACAGATACACTTAAAGATGCTCAAAAACATCCTGAGGATTATCCTGATTTGATTGTAAAAGTTGGAGGATATAATGCTACTTTCATTGACCTTGGAACCCCTATTCAAAATGATATCATAAATCGTTTAGAATTTAAAATTTAACGGCTTTTAGAATTTAAGACCCAATTTGGACATATAATTAGCTTTTTCGAAGCTAATTTTATAAATGATGGATGACTTAACGCATAATAATAATTATTGTTATAATAATAATAATGAATACTATTACAGGAACTAATTTAAGAATACAAAGGTAATCTGTATAATTATCTACTTGTTTTTGTTTTATATCAGAGAGCTTCTCCCCACAATGAGGACAATATTCAGGTATTTCTGCAAAAATGGCATCAACACTTTGCAAAGCCGACTTTGCGGGATGAATAAGCCGTCCGCACGCTTCACATCGCGGTTTTTTCATTGTTTTACTTTTTAATTTTATTAGGATTTCTATTTGTGTTATTAATAATTATTAATTATTTAGAAATTTAAATGTTCTATTGAATGGTTATTATAGTCTATCATTGTAATTTGTCCTTAGAAAACCCGGTTAGACGTAAATATTGTTACCTAAATATTATAGTTTTATTTATACGTCTTTGTATTCTTTATTTAGGAGGAATCTGAAAATGGAATACTTAAAAGAGGAAAATGATCGAGCTAGAAAAATTCTTTTTACCGGATTAGATACGGCAGGGAAAACCTCAATAATTTTGACTTTAAAGAAGGAATTTTCCAAAATTGCTGTAATCTCACCCACGAAAGGAGCACAAAGAAGAATATTTGATTTTTTGGATATTGAAATAAGTGAATGGGACTTGGGAGGGCAAGAAACTTACCGAATTTCTTATTTAAAAAATCCAAATATGTATTTTGATAATACTGAGATTGCAATCTTCGTCATAGATATCCAAAATGAGGAAAGAATTCCTGAAGCAATCAGTTATTTAAAAGATGTAATTGACCAATTTTATACGTTAAAAATCAATCCTCCTATTAATATATTTTTTCATAAGTACGATCCTGATTTCCCTAAAGATATTAAAGAAAATTGGGATGAACTCATTAGTAAATTAAAACAGAAAATTTATGATGAAACTTATTACAGCAAGCTTTCTTTCTATATAACCTCTATATATAACTTAAATTCAATAATATTTACAGTATCAGAGATTCTATTAAAATTATACCCAAAAACGCAATTAATTAAAAAAACTATAAGTGAATTTTGCAATAAAATAAATTGTTCTGGTATGCTAATTCTAGATCAAAATTCGCTTATTATTGGTTCATCCTATAAAGAAAAAGAATCTCAAGAGCTTATTAAACAAATCATGCCATATTTTATTAAATTTAACAAGAAAATTCAGAAAGATAATAATTTAGGGGGTGATGTTAAGGATCAGTTAATTTTTCAAAGATCAAAATATTATTTCTTATTTAAGAGGATATCATTAGGTAATACTCATTCTCCTCTGTATCTCATTTTACTTAAGAAAGGATACTATTTCTTTAAAGAGGAAGTTTTTGAACCATTAATTAATATGCTCAAACCAATTATTTCTAAACAAGCTTTAAGCAAGCCTTATGCGTTTTAAAAATGGTAGATAATCAATAAAAAATAAACTTAACATTTTTAAGATTAAGTAATAATGTAGATATTATGAGCTCTGTCAATTTAAAAATTAATGAGAAAGAGATCCCATTAAATGAATTAATGGAAACTATGTTAACCAACATAATTCTAGGCTATTTAAAATCAGCTAAGAAGATTCCTGAAGAAATAAAGCAAATTAGAATCGAAATTGAATTATAATTTTTTTATATTTTAATTTTTTCATATTCTTTTTTTGAATTTTATAATAAAAAATTATAAATTTTTTAAACGTCAAAATATAATTTATTTTTAAAATTGTAAATTTCAATTACAAATCTTAAATTGAGCAAAAATGTCTGAAACTAAACCTAATGGAAAATTCAATATTAAATTAACCTTTTTCATAGCTTTAGCTTTCTTTACGACTGAAGTAGCATGGAGTTTATATAATGCAAGAGTGAGTAAGCTATTAGAAGACATTTTAAAACTTTTAAGTCTTGTAGGATTATGGATGGCACTTGATAATATAATTGGTGTTGTTCTTCAACCAATTATGGGTTCGGTTTCTGATAATACACGTTCCAGGTTTGGAAGACGGATGCCTTATATTATAATTGGGATACCTGCTGGTGCGATTTTTTTTGCTTTAATTCCAACAGGAGAAAACAATTTACCACTATTAACAATTTGGATGGTTTTTTTTGGTATTGCTATGGGATTTTATAGATCACAAGCCGTTTCATTAATGCCAGATTTTATTGAAACTGTACATAGGAGCAAAGGAAATGCGATTATTAATATGATGGGAGGACTTGGAGGAGTAATTGGATATGGATTAAGTTTAGTCGCTGGAATAATAACATTACAGGGCGCTTTTATTATAGTTTCAGTTTTAATGGTAGTTTCTTTATTTATACTAATCTGGAAAGTGGATGAGAAAGAATCTTATAGCTATAAAATATTACTCGAGAGAGAACAATCAGAGGGTAAAAAAATCAAGGAAGAAAAGAAGAAGCCAGGGATAATTGCAAGCTTTATGGATGTTTTAAAAGAAGAAGATAAAAGTACTTTAATAATGGGACTTTCAATTTTCTTTTTGTTTGTCGCTTTTCAAGGATTAGCTGCGCTTCTTACTATATATGGTACAAATGTTTTATTACAGAGTGAAGACGTCTCAGGATTTTTAGCTTTTTTTGTAGCATTACCTATCATAATATTTGCTTATCCATTCGCGATTGTAGCTGGAAAAATTGGCAGGAGAAATGCGATCAAAATAGGATTAACAATCATGATAGCATGTTTATATTTAATATTTATTATTGGATGGACAATGAGAGCAGATGGTTTAATTTTCGTAATTATACTTTTAGCTATAGGGGGAATGGGTTGGTCTTTTGTAAATGTTAATTCAATTGTGATCATTTGGGAATTAGCTCCTACAGATGATAAAGTAGGCACATATACAGGTATTTATTACTTTTTTAGTTATTTAGCAGCCATTACAGGGCCTTACATAGTGGGAGGTCTTACTGATCTCTTCAATACACAATTCAACATCCCACCTTATACTTTAGTATTAAATGCTGCCATTTTTCTTATAATTGCATTAATCCTAATGTTCTTCGTTAAAAGAGGAGAAGTTAAACTTACAGAAGAAGAAAAAATAGCAAGGCAAAAAGCTATAGCAGAATTATAACTTTCATTTTTTTAATATTTCCAAAAATTATGAGTTATATTCAAAAGGATTTTATAGGTTTTCTTAATTTTAATGAATTGTACAATTTAAATGGGGTTAAAAAGTGCAACTCGAACCCGAATGTGTTGGATGTTTATTTAATCAAATGTTAAGAGCTTTTATACTTTTAGATCCAAAAATTTCACGTGAAAAGATTCTTATTGCTCAAAAAAAGTTAATGGATTATCTAATTAATTTAGATTTCAACAAAAATGCATCTCCTATTGCTGGGAAAAAAGCTTATAACTTGGTAGCAGAAACATTGGGTATTGTTGATCCCTATTTATCTTTAAAGGAACAACAAAATCAACTTGCTTTAGGTTTATATGATAAGGCTAAAAAGATAGTAAATACTGCAAAAAATCCCTTATTTGAAGCTATTGTAATTGCGGCTCTTAGTAATACACTTGATTTCGCAGCACAACATAATATGGATTTTATTAATGATATAAAGAATTTTTCACCTAGGAATTTAGTTATAAATGATTATAAAGAATTTAAGGAAGCACTTAAAGCAACCTCTCATCTTTTAATCATTGGAGATAATAATGGAGAAATTGTTTTTGATAAATTGCTTATTGAAACTATTTTAAAATTGTATCCTAATTTGAAAATAGTTTATTCTGTAAGATCCGCTCCTATCATTAATGATGTAACAATAAAGGATGCAAAATTTATTGGAATTACAGATTTGGTGGAAGTTGTAGAATCAAGTCCAACTCCGGGGGTCGATTTATCCAGTTCAACTGAAGAATTTAAGAAGTATTTCTTTTTTCCAGAGGGGATAATTTTATCAAAAGGTCAAGGAAATTTTGAAAGCCTATATGGAATTGAAATTCCAAATAAGCAATTATTCTATTTATTAAAAGTAAAATGCACTTTAATGGAAAGAATATTCAATGTCAAGCTAGGAGATCTAATATTTAAGAAAAAAACATCTAATTTTTAATCGAATTAGTGAATAATTACACCTTGTATACTATTTTTTATGGTTCCTCATTCTTGTGATGGCTTCCGTGAAAAATCCAAAATTTCCTGAGCCTTTAATTTTTTCAAAATATTCTTTTATTTGTTTATATAAGATTTTTTTAAATGAATCAAACATACATACATCCACACACTCATTAATTTCATTCTTATAAAGAGAATAAAACATATCTAATGATTTTTCGGCTTCTTGTCGAATATCATGTTTCAGAAATTCCTTATCCATTATTGCAATTAAAATAAGGTTATGCTTACTCACAATTATCATCTGTATATCCAAGCCTTTAATAGTAATTTCTTGGATTTTTCCCATATTCTCCTCTCCAAATAGAGAAAGTGCTCCAACAAAAGAAGAGAGTAAAACTGGATTAATTTCTGAATCTAAAATTAAATCCAATAAATATACTCCTGTTTCTTTACAAATTACAATTCCTTTTAACAATTTTGAAACTTCAGTTTCAATTTCTGTACTAATTTTTAAATCCCTTAACTTGTAATTAGATGATTCCTAAAAATGCAATAACATAATAATATTAATCCTTTTAAACTGTTTTCATATTTTGCAAAGTTTATAAAATTAGTATACATATTGGGAAAACTTTCTAAACTGCAAATTATCTAAAAATTCGTAATGTAAAGAATACTTATTATTTGAAAAATAAAAGAGGGAAGTAAAAAAAAAGATTTTATTCTAAGATTTCCGTAATTTTCTTAACAACTGATTTGAACGCTTTAGCACTTTCTGTATCGGGATTTTTTAAAACAAATGGTAACCCTTGGTCCCCTTGCTGACTAATTTCAGTTTGAAATGGTATTTTTCCTAAAAGAGTAATCCCAAAATCTCTAGATGCTTTCTCAGCCCCCCCTGGGGGATAAAGATCAATATAATTATTACAATGAGGACATTTAAAACCAGACATGTTCTCAATAATTCCCAGAACCTTTCTTTGCATTGTTTGTGCCATCGCTATCGTTTTTCTTGCATCCATGAGAGCAACCTCTTGAGGTGTAGATACTACAACTACATTTTCATCAGGTATAAGCTGTAATATATCTAAGGTCTCATCAGAAGTACCTGGTGGTAAATCACAAATTAAATAATCAAGTTCACCCCATATAGCATCACCAAGAAATTGACGTACGGCACCCATCTTCATCGGCCCTCTCCAAATAACGGGAGTATCACTGTCTTGCGTTAAAAATGCCATACTCATCACTTTAATATTTAGAGGACCGCTTACAGGGAAGAACTTTTTAGCCTCAGGATCAACGCGTGGTCTAATTTCAGGGTTAATTCCAAGCATCTTATTTACATTAGGTCCAGTAATATCTACATCTAATAATCCTACTCTTAATCCTATACTTGCTAAACTCATAGCAAGATTTACAGCTATAGTGGTTTTACCAACACCTCCCTTTCCCGAAATAATCACAATTTTATGCTTGATTTTTTCCATATTTTTCCTTATATTTTCCATGCGCTCATCTAAAATTTCTTGCTTGGACTCTTGAATAGTTTCTTTCAAATCGATCTCAGGAATTTCATTTTCTCCCATAATCTATACTCATCTAATTTTAGATTTTTAACTTCTTTATTTGTTTAAATTATTATGATATTAAGGATTCATTCAAGTCCCTTTAATTTATTCTTAATATTTTGAAAACGCTAACAAGATTTAAATTATAATTTCATTAATATCAAACGAAAACTATTATAAAAAATTTTTGAATAATTATTCAATTGAGTTAATTTTTATCCAAAAAACTGCATTACTAAGAATGCAATTATTGTGGTAAAAAATAACAAACTTAAGATTCCACTAATAATGTATATTATCCTCTTATACACTCGAAAATCTAATAATTTTCTTATATTTCTTTTATTGCTTTTCTTCAAAGCATAAATTAGTTGAGCAGAATGATAAATTGTTACCCCTATAATTAATGAAATTGGAAGAACCCAATAATTTGGAAACCCTATCATTCCAAGGACGGCTCCAGTGTTGAAATCCATGATTATTATTGTGCCTGTCGTTAGACCACTTACTATTAGCCTTCCATCATCTAATAAATCTGCTTCATAAGGATTAGAAAAATAAGGTGATTTTATTTCTCGAATTATACTCATTGAATTCATATCATAGACTAGCAAGCGATTATTACCCGAATCCGTAATTAATCTTTTATTATCCCCTATATCATCACAGTCTCTTACCCACCTGAATTCTCCATACGGAAAAATATCTTTTAATTCCCATACGACTTCCTTAGTAGTAGTATTAATTTCAATAATTCTTTCATTTCCAGAATCACATATTACAGTATTGCCATTTTCATAACGATCTGGATTGTGCTGGTGATTTAGAAGTGAAAAGTTGCCAGGTTCTCCATACCACCAAATTACTTCCTTTGTCTCACTATAATTAACTTCTAAGACTAAATCAAAATTTCTTAATGATATTAGGATTGAATTGTAATTCCGTCCAAATTGAGAACCATTAATAAAATCGACATCATTTATATGAGTCCAATACACTCCAAAAATACTAATTTCAGGTGTATAACTAATTTCATCCCATCCACGTTCATGAGCAAATGATGTCCAATTAATATCCAAGGTGTTATTTGCATCCCAGGACCACTTAATGGAAGATGAGTTATCTATATCTACCTCTATTACCCTATTATTCGCAATATCTGCTATTAATACATTTCCATTAGGTAGCATATCACAATCGTGAATAAAATCACCATTTAAATTTGTTTGCCATTTTATTCTTCCAGAAGAGTCAATAATTCGCACTGGGCCAGTAGCATCAGAAACCAAATAAGATCCTGCATACTTTCCTTTTGAAATATAATCTACATCCATTGGATTTCTAATTGGCATAAAAAAGGGCAAGACTATAAATGATATTATTGAAATTAAAACGTATATAACTATAACCACTATTATGATCATAATTCGTTTTTGCATCTAACTCATATCCCAATATTCTTTAAAACCCAATATAGAAGGATAAACTAGCACTAATTAAAAATGTTGTGAAGAATATAGCTGAAGATTTTAATGTCAATCGCCAATTACTGGAACTTACTTGCTTTTCTTTTGTAAAATAAGTTTTAAAGAAATTTATAATTAAATAGAATAAAATATGAAAAAGAAATAAATATACAAATATTTCAATAAAAATTATAAAGCCTCTTTGTAATTCCGGAACATAAAAAAGAACTTTTTTAAATATAACTTTTTGGATAATATAGTATACAATACCTCCAATAATCCCAAATGAAAATTTTAACCAAAAAATAAAAATAATTAATTGATTAGCATTATTTAGATTGCCTTCTTTTTTCTTTGTATCCATATAAAATCACAGCACTTATTTAATGCTTTGAGAAAATCTCATTCATAATATCTTCGATTGGACTAAAAATGTCTAAATTTCCATCCCAGTCTTTTAATATAGATTTATAAATACTTTCTATCTTTAAAACTAATTCTTTTAAATAATAATCAAAACTTTTTAAATCTTCTTTGCTAATTAAAACTCCAGTAAGGAAATCACTTGTATAAATATTAACAATTTTTTTTTCTTTTTGAATTCTCGACAAGCCCTTATCTTGTGAAGAAGTAAGTTCCTTTAACATTATCTTAACTGAAGTTATTGCACTAGTTATTAGATTTTTATCCATTATATTTCCAGAATCTAAAAAATTTTTATAAAAAAGACATGCACCTTCTTTATTTATCAAAAATATCTCATCTATTTTATCAAACCATTCAAATTCATACAGTAGGGGTAATTTAATAAATATAAAAAATATCATAAAAAGTGAGATTAATTCTAAAATTGATCCTATTAACCGAATAATAAGTCCAAAACTACTAATTAAAAAATCAGTCGTTAAGAAGAAACCTATTGGAAGTAATAAAAATGCACCTAAATATTTTATAATGGTAGTAAAAACTGATTTACGGCCCTTAATTCTTTTTACAAGGTCTATAATATACAAAATAAATAATAACATGAATACAGACCAAAAAATTAATGATATCAATCCAGTAATACTTAAATCGATAAATAAAATGATGAAAAAGAAAATTAATAAAATTAGAAAGCAGAAAGAAAAAGAATATCTAAATTTACTTAATTTTCTTGAACTCTCAATAAAATATATAAAAGTGAGAGCTCCAATTATTAACGATATATACCCAAAATTTAGAAATAAATCCCTCTCACTTCCTTGTGACCAAATCAAGTAGGGAGATTCTAATACATTCGAAGAATAATAATCTGATTTAATAAAAAACATTT
>JBHLPZ010000097.1:0-11016 GCA_048885325.1 Candidatus Odinarchaeota archaeon | reverse complement strand
ATTTATCTATTTCACCTCAACATTTTTCCTTTATATTATATTGAACTAGATCTTTTAAGAAAATATATGAATGAATCAAAGGATTCTGATGAATTCGATTGGGAAGATTTAATCACAAAAAAGAAATCTCCTCAAGAATTCATGATCCGAGAATTTATAGTCTACAAGAAAGTAGAACAAAATTCGAATGAATATGTAATAAAAAAATTCGAGAAAACGAAAGAACAAAATCTTGAGATTTTAAACCTTATTAAAGATATTTTAGAAAATGTAGCAAACCTAACTCCTAAACAAATAATTGATTATTGCAAGAGTCAACGATACTTCATGAAACTATATTTTAAACAAATACAGGAAGAATCTGAAAAATGAATAAATTATTAAATTTTTAGTCCTATCGCCTTTTTGTATCTCCTCTTTTATAATCAGTTTATAATTTTTCTTTAAATAAACTTAAAGAGATATTAATATAACAACAAAAATTTGATCAAAAATGAGTTCTGCACTAGCTAAAAAGGATAAGGAAATAAAGGTTAAGATAAATGTCCAAAGTGATCAAGAGTTAGGATATATATTATCTAAAATGATTGTTCCTTTTACTCGTTTTCTAGAGACAAAATGTGAACCTGACATTTATAACGGTAATGAGATAATGTCTTTTTCCCAAAGACACTCTACATATAAAGCACTCATGCTTACTGAATTTGAAGATGCAATAAAACGATTTTCGAAAGTAATAAAAAGAAATAAATAGGTAAAGAAAATTTATCTTTTCCTAAATATTTTCACAGTATAATCCCAAATAGCAGGATTAGAAAACCCATCTTCTCGAATCTCTTTTAGTACAGCCTCTTTATCCCGATCTTTTGGTGACAATATAATGTGTTCAGTAATTCTTAATTCCTCTTTTATCATATTACACCTCATTTAGCAGTTTTACTAGCATTTAGTAGCAGATATATATAAATAAAAAAATTCTCTTTTTTGTAAGCAAAATCGGAAAGTTCACACTTTTTCTTTAAATATAGTTGTTATTTTTAAACAGTACCCAAAATCATCCGATATAAATAAAATTATGATCACTAAAAAAGTAGTTCCTTACATTGTACAACGGGAAGAGTTATTTCCTAGTACGATAGATGAATATTTAAATAGTTTAACCCCACTGGTAAATGTAAATATTAGTAGTGGAGCATATTATCCATTTGAGCTGGAACATCGGTTAGGAAATACCAAAATCAATCCCTACCTAAGGATTGCTCGCCCAGATGATGCTTCCACCATAGCAGATATTTGTAAAGAGGTCTATGAAAATTCATACCCTTACAAAGAAATAGAGGACGAGATTTATGTACGGAGAATGATTGAAAACCCTAACCATCATTTTATCTTATTTGAAACTGAATCAGGAGATAATGCTGGATGCTTCCGCTGTGCTTTGGATTTCGAGCATAAAAAAGGGTATATGGGCGGGTTCATGATTCGTAAGAAATATCAAACTAAGCTAGATGTGGTACGTGCTATAATGGGCTCGTATATTTGGATGTGGAATTCGTTTAAAGACGATATTTTAGTCTGGTATTGTGAGAACAGAACCGCACATGCGTCTTCTCAATATATTACCGCAGTATGCGGGATTAACACGATAGCTATTTTTCCCAATAAGGATATTTTTTTTGGTCAGGTTGAGTCTGATGTAATGGGAGTCATCTATGTGGAAAAAGTACTCCGAGAGATGAGATGTGCTTCAATTCCAACTCTCATCCCTTCAGCTGTAAAAGTTTTTATACATTCAGATAAACTGTATAATCTTGGAAATATTAGAGTTATTCAACCAACTCTTTATTTGGATCTTGATAAAGTTGAGCATTTTTATGGCAGAATAGAGTGCGCGGTTGAGGATGATAAATATGGATATCAACATGTCAAATTTACACTTTCAAAAACAGATTCATATTTTACTATTTTACATAATACAAATATTCAAAATTTGGAGAAGGCTCATTATAAAGTGCAATCATTAGAGGAACTTCTTGTGTTTATCGAGTTCCTAAAGAAATATATGAAGGAAAACACCATTCGTTATTGCGAGATATTTATCTCTGCATTTCAGCCAGAACATCAGCAAATATTTTATAATGCCGGATTTCGGGCACGTGGATATGTTCCTTGTTGGAAATATATTCCTGAATTAAATAAGTTCGAAGATTTTTTAGTGTTTAACTACTTTGAGGGCAATATTGAACAAATTGATTTACTTCCTCAAGGGTATGAGCTACTTAATTGTGTAGAAATTTAATTTAATTTATCTTTTTTCTAGTGAGAAGTAGATTTTGTCTCTTCCAATGTATTTTAAGGCTAATAATTTGATTTCTGATACAGGAATACCATATTCTTGTGCCAATATTTCTATTATGTTATACGGTACTTTCTTGTACTTAGCAACCATTTTTTCTAACGATTTCTGAAATAATAAATTAGAATCTTTAATTTCTTCTGACTTTTTGTTGACCATTTTTACTAAGGATTGTAGGACAAACTCCTTTTCACTTGAGAATTGTGCTTCACCTAATGAATTTTGCTTTTCTTTTACTTTATTTACCGCTTTAGTCATCCCATTGACGATTTCTCCCTTATCCAAAACATTTTTGACTTGATGAGTCCTGCCACAGCGCAGACATTTCTTAGTCTTTTGGGTAGTTTTCACATAAGAGTACTGTTTACATTTACTACATGTAAATACTAAATAAGGGGTGCTATCTTTTTCCCATTTTTTATGCTCCATTAAACATCTTTCTCTTTTTGAGTATTTTCAATAATATTTTTTACAATAAAATAGAGTTCTTCTACATCTTCTATAGGCACAATTCGAAGTTGGCTTTCTTTTGCGAACTTTCTGACTTTTCGCTTTATTACTCGTAATTCTCCATTTATCTGTTCAGCAAAGTCTATAAAATCCAAGACGATAATAATAAGTCTATATTTATCCTGAAATCTTTTTACAAAATTAGTTAATTTAGTCTGAAATGCTCCACCGAATTTATCAGGACAATATACCTGGACAAGCACTTTATTATAGATTATAATATGTTGCTCGGTATTGCTAATCAAAAGTTGAACTCCTTCCTTTTGAAATCGTTTTCGTAATCCGAATTTTACTGGGAACACTTTGCTTATTACTACCTTCTTATGTGAGTCATTTGAAGGAGAATCATGCATAAATGCCAATAATCCGGGTTGATGTGTTTTTTTTATAGGTTTTACTTTTGGGTTTTCTTTTGGAGGTATATCTTGATCCTTTTGAAATACTGAAGTTTTAGGTAAAGCTGATTGTGTCGTTTCGTGATTTTTGAGATTTATATTCATTCTTTTTAACTTACTCATTGCAATTTTTAGATATATATCATCATGAGTGTTCTTACAATAAAGAATAATCACTTTTCCTTCTCGATGGCGAGCTGTTCTTCCTTTTCTTTGAATAAAACGTATTTCGGATGCCACTACATCATAAAAAATTACTAAGTCACATTCTGCAATATCGAGCCCTTCTTCTCCGACATTAGTGCTCACCAAGACATTAAATTCTCCTTGTTTAAACTTTTCAAGAATTTCCAGTTGTTTTTTTTGAGATAATCCTTTATCATCCTTAGATTTTGTAGTTTGACCTACAAACCGAGAGGCGTTTACACCATTTAGAGTATTTAGTTTTTTGGTAATATTCTTTACTGAGTCCCGTAATTTGACAAATACCAAAATTCTCGAATCGGAATTTGAAGATAATTGTTCAGTAAGAATTTGTAGTAATACCGTGTATTTGGGATGAATTAGGTTTTCAGGAGAAAAATCATGGTGTTTCAATAACTCCATAAATAACTGATATAATCGATATTCAGAAGCAAGCAATTTTACTGCTTTAGAACTGGACTTTTTTTTGGCATCATCCCTCATTTTCTCTAAATACTTCAATAATACATCTAATCCTTGCTGTTCAATTAGATCTATCATATGATATAAAATGAGGGTTTGGGCATTTACCGAAAGAGCAGTATAGACCCCGGTCTTGTCTCCGTTGTTTTGTAAAAGTGAAACCAATTCTGAATTTAGTTTTAGCAAATCTTTTCGATAAATATCCTCAGCTAATTTTTTGCTATTTTTATCTAAAAACCCTAACTGGGAAAGATATTGTAAACGTTCTTCTAATAGCGCTTTAATAATAGTGTAAGTATCTTCCATTAATTCTGTTAAATCTACGCCTATTTTATAAATATCCATAGGTTTCAAGTAAATTTTTACATCTCCATCTGTTCTGGTGCGAGTGTGAATATGAGTCTTAAGAATATGAAGGTTCTTGCAGAGTGTATCAATTTTTTTCTGCGATGCTCCTGGTGATGCTGTTAGAGCTAAAATATTCCCATCTGGATTCTGATCTAAATATTCATCCGCAATTAAAGGATATGGATAATCACCAGTTGCATGATGGGCCTCATCAAACACAATCAAGCAAGTGGTATTTAAAGAATATCTTCTCCTTACAATGTCATTTCGTAATGTTTGGGGAGTATAAAGAATGATCTGGTGTTCATGGAATAATTTAGCACGTTTTTCAGGATTTACTTTTCCTGTAAGCACCACAAACTGTTCTTCAGGAATAGTTAGGAATTTAGTAAACGTGTCATAATGTTGATTAATTAAAGGTCTGGTAGGGGCAAGAATGATAATTTTACTATTTTGAGGGAATAACTCCAAAGTATAAGCGGCAACAAACACCGCAATGATCGTTTTCCCAAGTCCGGTGGGCAACACCACCAGTGAATTTTTAGTAACGCATTTCTTAGCAATTTCCACTTGATAAGTTCGGAATTCTACCCCTGAAGCTTTAATAAACTCATTATGGCCAATTTCATTATCTGTGTTTGATGAGACCATTTTTCTTACCCTTTTGAAGTAATTTTAATGATATAATCATCCAAAATCAGCTCAGAAAACGACTTATTTGCCCTTCTGTAAGAAAGGATTTGTGCTCCTAGATCGAGCGCTAATTTAGTAGGATAGATGAGCCTGTTTTCACGATGTTCAAAAAAGTAAGGGTGAATACTATGTAGTTTTTTAACCTTTTTAATCAATTCTGAGCCGTTATGCATGACATCAAAACCTTTGCCGATGTTTACATGCTGAAAATAATAAATAATGTCGCTCAGTAAATTAGATTGAGAAGTATTCAAATCGATTTCATGGAGCTCTAATTTATTAGTACCGTGTATTTTTGATTTTTCTTGCAATTTTAAATAAAAAGTGGTATTTGTCTTTTTTTTACAGAGGATATACCCATTTAGCTTCGACTGAAATAGCTCTTGAAAACAAAATAGAAGGTTAAGTAATTCTTCTCCCTCTTTAGAGTTTAGTTTAAATTGTCGTACCAGCTTGCTAAAGTTGAAATTGGCATTAGGGTAATCTTGAAATTGTTCTAGAATCTCAATCATTTTGAATAGCATTTGATAATCTACGGGCATCTACTAATATAAGTCGTAATTATATAAAAAGAAAAAATTTTAAGATAAGGGTTAGGATTCTTTATTGTGTTTAAATAAGGACCGCTTTTTATTCTCTATAGGACTTATTCTTCTGGATGAGCCATATACTATTCCACTTGGGGCGGCAACTAAAATGATTCCTAAAATTGTGGCATGGGTAAATTCAGCACTGAAGTCTTTGAAAAACTCAGCATCAGAATAATCAGGGTTTTGAAAATATTTTTCCATATAACTTACCCAATGTAAAATTTTATGATAAACCTCTTCTCGTTCTACCGATTCATAGAATTCGTGAAGGTTGGCATCGTAGATATCTGAAATAAGATTTTGGACGAAATTAACTTGAAAATAAATCTTTAAATCCAGAATGTTTGAGATAAGGTAGCTAAAGTATACATTTTTCAGATTAGTATAATTCAGGTTCATTTCAATGAAGTTTTTTATTTTAGATGAGTCTAAAGTATAACGGTTTAACTCAGTTAGCATATACACCGCATAGTATGTATGCTCAATGATTTGTTCAGCATTATCAATATTGGGTGGGAAAAAGTATATCTCAGAGGGTGTTTCAATTTTGTGATTTAGAATATATGATTCTAAGGCATTCACATTAATCCCAATGTCCGAGAAATTTCCGAGTTGTAAGTAATCATTTAGGAGCTTTAAAGCGCATATTGCATAATATGCATTCTCAAATTCAATTCGGTCATTCTTATATTCCATTGTAGAGAATCGATTAAAAGAATAGGTTGGTAGAAAACCGCCATAATTACTATAACTCTGATTTAAAAACTGGCTACCTATAATTCGTTCTAAAATGTTTGAAAGATCGTGATTTAAGGCGAAATCATCGAGTTTTGAAATCTTCTGCAGGGAGTTCAGCGCCAAGAATGTAGTTTTATGGGATTGTATCATTCCAATATTTGCAGTACCATAGGAATAATATTCAATGGGAAGAGAACGGAAAAAGATCGATTGAAAATTCATATTCGTACATGCAAGAAAGATATCTCCCTCCTCAAAAGGATCATACCAACAACTACTTTCAAGAAGTAGAAACAGCTGAGAAATAGGAAGTTCCTGTAATTTATCATCAAACGCATTGATCAATGAGTACAGTAACTCTAAAGAAGAATAATCCTCTGAAAGATGTGTAAATCCACCCAAGTTGTAATAATTGCTTAATGCTGCCACAATTAAATCAATTTCATTTTCCGTTAATTGAGAGAGTTCATTGATTTGACCTAAAGAACGAATTACTTGGAATGTATCGATTAACTCATGATATTCTATATTTGTGGACTGTTTCCACACACCCCATGAATTTCGATTGTTGCGAACAAACTGAGATACATCTATTTTCGAGTAATTTGAGAATCCGGTTAATTGTGCCAATTCTAAGGCGAGGGCGCTCCCTATTACATTGACCTCTTTATGTTGTTTTGTAAATGCTGAAAAGTAGAAGTAGGTATCGATGGGATTATACAAACGATTTAGATAGAGATTAAAATTGTTAGCATTAATCGCATCGATTCGATTAAACATTTCTAGACTTTTAAGACAATAATATGATGATAATAAGTTCGGATCGTTAAATTTTAGCGAAGAAATAATAAAGTCATTGTCATTGAAAAAACCACCAAAAAAGTTGGGATGACTCCCGGTAGATTGTAATCCAATAATGTAATCCACAATATCATTTTTTACCTGAGGATATAGCTCCCAATTATCTAATAAATTAATTAATTCTATCGCATAAAACGTATTATCCATGGTAGGTAGTTTTTGATATTCTGGAATAGAAATTTCAAATGGCCGACCGATAAATGCATTATCTACAGGGTGATAGCAATCCCAAATAAAATCTATCATGCCCTGTTTATCGATCAACTCTAATTTTCCAAGAATTTCAAGGGATAAGACAGCATAACAGTTGATTTCCAGCAAGGATGATAATGGATAAATAATTTCCATATCGGGATCACTTTCCATATATCGCTCAGCGTAAGCATCAATAAAGATACTCTTATTAGGTTGGTAAAACGACATAATGAAGTTCGTAATCTGCGTTGTGGCGATCTCATTTAACCTATCAAGACTCTCTAGGATTTCGAGAGCGTAATAGGTTGCTTGAACGGAAGGCTTATATATTTGGGGAAAATAACCATACGTGCTATAATACCCCAATTTGTAATTAAAAATATTATTTAGCAAATCTTGAAATCCCAGTGAAGAAGATGATAAATGTATGTCGTTATTATGCGATTCTATTGGATTGGTATTAGATAATCCTATAACAAAAAGAAGATTTATTGTTAAAATTATTACTAGACCGATTACAATAGTATTTTTATTTTTCATTATCATTTTACAATATATTGTATAATTGATGGTAAAATACTATGGAGATATTTAAAGAAAAAATATCATCTCAAAGAAAATAAAAAGATAAGCTAAAAAAAGAGGAGAAAAAGAATAGAATAAACATATTCTTACTTTCAGATACTCATGAAATAACAAGAGGCGGTCCTTTGACCTTCCATACTTCCATATTAAACATTAGATCAGGATCAACGCCAGGTTCCTCACCCCTGCCCAATATAGGGGTGTCTTTATCAAAGATATGATCAATTACCTCTCTATTAATCCCTAGCGAGAAAATATGAGGGTTATTTTCTGTGTCTTTTAATGCGTAAAAATAATAATCAATAGTATCATGAGCATTAAATACTTGCTGTGCGGTACCTAATGTGATTTCAATAATATCATTATCCATAAATTGATCCAACAAGACTCCTAGTTTTACCATCACTTCTTTTAAGAGATTAGCTGATCGTACTAGACTTTTAAATCCTGGTACCCGAAGTCGTTCAAAAATTTTCTTTTCCACCTGTTTATGAATGGTGCTCATGCGAATATTTAGCTTTTTACAAATTTTACTTACAGTAACAGGATTTTCTGGGAGACATAAGGCAGAAATGGAGGTTACCACTCCTACTACTACGTCATCTTTTGTATTTTTAATGATTTCCCATAACCGTTCCAGAATTTTCCTAGATTGATAGTAAAAATACATGCCTAGACCAAAGTGCTCAGATAGTTCCATAATTCTTTGGATAACATACTCCTGTCTATCTCTGTTTTTGTATTTTGGCATAAAACTTTGAATCTGAAGCTTAAAGGCTTGAAAATCATCTTTTGAAATCTGGGACACACCAAGTAACATTTCCTCATTAATCGGTTTACAATTAAACTTATAGGTAAAATATATGGTTAACGGAACTAACCTCTCTGGAGTTCGATATTTTGTACCCCGAAGAACTTGACTTCGAATATGCTTGAAATTTCTTAATATTTTATTTTTATCGGAATCTGGTAGAGAGAGTGCTTCAAAAATCCTGTTAATTTCCACAGAAGCTTGTAAAATTATATTTTCTTCGTTAGATTTCATCGAATCAATCTTATTCAACCGTTCAAGATGATAGGAGTAGGGATTTCGCATTCGTTCCATTTTAAACCCAATTTGAGTCTTTCCCAAAGGGGCATACTGTAAAATATCTTGATTATAGGGTCTGTAATATTCCATTTTTTGTATGTCCAACATAAGCCCACATTCTTTACAGACGTAGCCAGACTCATTTTGAGTGATATTATTTGATTCACACGCATCGCATACTAAAGATGCATTCAAACCAGAATCTGAACATTGAGATTTATTATTGGTTGCCAAATCGATCACAAATCACAAATTTTCTTAATTACTAAGTTAATGAAGATGGGGAGTGCCCTTTTTAAATCTTATCCTCAGGATCGAAAAATAAGGGTAGAGGCTCTCTTCTCATAAAATTAAATTTTACATTTTTATGCAAATACGCAATTTTTTCATTTCATCAATCACCCCCTTCTGATCGAAGTCGAGGAAAATCCCTAGCAGTGTTTATATGTAAAACTAAGGTTAAGTTTAAATGAAAAAATTGTATTTAAAAAAAATATTTCTAATTTTGGTTAAATCTTATAACTTTAGATTTTTTACTTTTATTGATGAAAGAAATTGACAGAAGAAATCCTTTTCGATTAAAATGGTTATTATTTGACAAAAGTGTTAAATCCTATCATGAAT
This sequence comes from Candidatus Odinarchaeota archaeon, assembly GCA_048885325.1. Taxonomy (GTDB): domain Archaea; phylum Asgardarchaeota; class Lokiarchaeia; order Sigyniarchaeales; family SOKP01; genus SOKP01. The sequence goes on along the minus strand of JBHLPZ010000097.1, from coordinate 1,365 downwards.
TTTTATCACTAAAATAAATTTCTAATATTTAGCAATTTGTTAAATTTTTTTAGGTGAAGAATTTTGCCAATAATTATGGCGAGTCCAAGAACAGGAAAAAAACCTCAAATACATGAATCTGTTTATATTTCTCCTACTGCTGTAATAATTGGAGAAGTTTCAATTGATGAGGGAAGTAATATTTGGTTTGGAGTAGTCCTACGTGGAGATTTTGGTACCATTAAAATTGGAAAAAACACCAGCATTCAAGAAAATGTTACTATTCATATGGAGGTAGGTTCTTTTGTTGAAATCGGTGATAATTGTATAATAGGGCACCATGCGATGATACACGGACCTTGTACAATAGAAAATGGGTGTGTAATTGGCATAGCATCTAATGTTTTGCATAGAACAAAAGTTGGAGAAGGATCTCAAATTGCTGCTGGAGCGGTTTTAGTAAATCAAGAACTTCCGCCTAGAAGTTTAGCAGTAGGTATACCTGCTACTGTTAAAAAGGAATTACCGGAATCAAGAAAATTAATTGGAGAAAAACTTTCTGGAATGTATGTTACAAATGGAAAAACTTACAAAGAATTCTTTAAAAGCAACCCAGAAGTAATAAATTTTTAACTTTTTTAATAATTTTTTTTTAAAATCTAAAAAAATCTCTTTAAAATTATGGTATATTACAACAAGTCCCATATTATTACCTTTCTAGATTTTTCCTTTATATAGTCTCAATAAAAATATTTAACATGATCTTTACTGATATGCTTATATGGTTTTGTGTTATTTTTATTATCTCACTTGCCAGTCAATTAATATATCGATATTCGAAGGGACCTATAAGGTCATTTTTGAATATACTTGGATTTATTGGAGTGGTTATTCATGAACTGAGCCATGTTGTAATGTGTATAGTATTTAGGGTGCCGATTAGAGGCTTCTCAGTGAAATTTCGCTCAGAATACACCAATAAAGCTGCCCCCCATGGAAAAGTGACAATTGGAGACGTACCACGTATTTCTTTTTTACAGAATGTATTAGTATCAGTTGGACCGCTAATAATATCTACATGGATCTTTTTATTTTGCCTTGATATAGTGACTATACAAAGAGTTGATGCAATTACCACTGTCTTTTTAGGGTTTATCATGGTATCCATCATGATAGGAGCCAATCCTTCAGGGCATGATATTTCCAGCATGTTTGTATCCTACAATATAGACCCTCTATATTCTACTTATCAATTGTTTTTAACGGTAATAGCAATAGTTATCGTGTATTTCGGAATTGACTTCTCATTTATTTCTCTTCCAATGGAACTGTTTTATTACATATTAGCTTTCTTTACGGTTGTCGCGTTTTATTTTATCCTCAAAT
>JBHLPZ010000096.1:0-11064 GCA_048885325.1 Candidatus Odinarchaeota archaeon | reverse complement strand
TATTTGGAGTTGCTGTTCCACCTAGTATGATTTGGTTGCAATTATCTCTGATTTTAATTTTAATTTTTGGAATAGGATATATTATAGTAAGTAGAAATTTAGAGAAGAATTATGGACTTGTTTTTATTGGAGCTGTTGCTAAACTAATGTTTTTCATCTTGGTATTAATTTATTTCATATTGGGAGATGTAAATTTTCTTATTGTTTTATTAGGCGGTATCGATTTAATAATGGCATGCTTATTTATTGAATTTCTATTGAAATTTGAATAACTTCTTGTCTTTTGCTGAAATTCCTGATTACAATGAAAAATATAAAAAATAAATTTAAAATTTTATTTTTCACTCCACATGCAGATGATATTGAGCTAGGTAGTCCTTTTATGTATTTAGAAGCTTTAAGATTAGGTAATGAAGTTATAGAAGTTGTCATGACTAATAATGAATTTGGTACTTTTGATTATGAGTTTAAGGGAAAAAGATTAAGTAAAATCAGAGAAAAAGAATTAGACAATGCTAATCGAGTTTTTGCAAAGCACTCTAATAACAACGTAAGAGTGGTAAGAATGGGTTATATTGATGGATATCTCCCATTTAATAGTGAATCATTGAATAAAGTAGTTAATTTAATCCTTAAAGAAAAACCAATAATTATTTTTGCTCCCGACCCTTGGTATGCTCAGGATTTTCATAAAGATCATATTAATACGGGAAGATTAATCTATTTCTCACTTAAGATATTAAAAGAAGTAGAAAGACCTAAAAAGGTATTTTATTACTATTCTTTTAGAACTCGCTTCTATTTTAAATGCCGCTGGAAAGATTTTAAAATCGTAAAAGAAACTCAATCTAAGCATAAGAGCCAGTATACTCCATTAGAAATTAAATTAATGTTAACATTCTATAATAAATTAAGTATTTTTAGACATTTTCTCGAGAGAGGTAGTTTTTCAGAAAGTTTTAGGGAGCAAGGATTCAAGAATGGCTTTCCAATACCTCCTAAACAATTTAAAAGAATGAGTTTTAGAAAAAGAGTCATATATTATATATTTTCAAAGCTTACTATAAAGGGTTACTTGAGATTTCATAATTTAACTGCAAAAGAACTGGGTTTAAAATAATTAGTAAAGTTATTTATAAAAGAAGTCAATTTATATATTTTGCTTGTCCTGAAGAACCTAATACTTCTTTATTCTTTTTCTTTATCAAATCAATTAATTCTTGACGCGCTACTCCTAGATATTGTCTTGGATCAAAATGATCTTTGTGCTCATTAAAATATTTTCTTATCATTGCTGTAAAGAGTATCCGGCTATCTGTAGCTACATTAATTTTGCATACACCATATTGAGTTGCTTTTCTTAATTGAGCTTCTGGTACTCCAAAACTCTTTTTTAAGGACCCTCCATATTTATTAACTATGTCAACATATTTTTTCGGGACTGATGATGCTCCATGAAGGACTATTGGAAATTTTACTAATCTCTTTCTTATTTCCTGGAGTATATCAAATCTGAGTTCTGGAATATCTTCAGCCCTTTCAACCTTAAATTTATAGGCCCCATGAGATGTTCCTATAGCTATTGCCAAGGAATCACATCCAGTTTTATTAACAAAATCTTCCACTTGTTCGGGATCGGTATATTGTTGGATTTCTATTTCTTTTCCTTTATCTTCTCTTCCTATGATCCCTAATTCTGCTTCTACATTAACGTCTCTTTGATGAGCGTAATCTACTACTTTTTTTGTAATCATGATATTTTTTTGATATTCTAAACTACTTCCATCAAACATTACACTAGAAAAACCGATATCTATACATGCTTTACATGATTCAAAGGAACTCCCATGATCTAAATGTAGTGCAATAGGAATCTCGTACCCTAAATTCTTTGACATTTCGACACATCCTTCTCCCATATATCGAATCATTGTTTTACTTGCATATTCTAAGGAAGTTTGGGTAATTTGAATAATGACAGGTGAATTTGATTCTCCACAACCAATAATAATTCCTTGTAATTGCTCAAGATTACTTGCATTATACCCAGGTATAGCAAATTTCCTTTCCAAGGCTACTTCAAACATTTTTTTTGTATTGGAAATGCCCAACTCTTCAAATGAAACCATATTTATCACTCTATATATTGTTAAAATTAATTATATTATATCAGTATAAAAAAGCTTAAAAATTAAAGAGTTTAATTTTAGAATAAATATGATTTTGTAATTATGATAAAACCACATCGAATTGATATTCATCATCATATTCTCCCTGTAGATTATTTAAAATCATTAGCTAGTATTGGGATTACTACTGTCACTAAGTTACCTTTCCCTAAATGGGATCCAGAGCATAGTCTTAAGTTAATGGATCGCCAAGGTATTGCAATTGCAATAACCTCCATATCTTCACCAGGAATATATTTTGGGGACCTTGAATTTACAATAAACCTTGCGCGTATTTGTAATGAATATTCAGCCAACTTAATAAAAAAATATCCAGAGCGTTTTGGGGGTTTTGCTACCTTACCCATTCCTGATTTTAAAGCTTCACTAGAAGAGTTGGAGTATGCCTTAGATACATTAAAATTAGATGGAGTTGTAATGCTCACAAATTTCAATGGTAAATATATTGGGGATCCTGAATTTGAAGAACTATTTTTAGAATTGAATCGTCGAAATACTGTAGTGTTCGTTCATCCGGATATTCCGCCTGAAGAAAAATTACCTAATCTCAAATTACCATCCTCTATTTTAGAATTTGTTTTTGATACAACACGAGCAATTTCTAATCTTATGCATCAAGGCATTTTTAAAAATTATCCTAACATTAAATTTGTTTTTGCCAATGCTGGAGGAACAGCCCCCTATATCGCATGGCGAATTACATTTGGAAATAAAAGATTAATGAAACAATTCAAGAAACTTTATTATGGTACAGCATTAACTGCAACGAGGAATGTATTTCAATCTATCATTGAATTGGTGGATTCTTCTCATATTCTATTTGGTAGTGATTTTCCTTTTGTACACGAGATAAAGATAAAAGAAATGATTCAAGGAATTAATAATTATAGTGAATTTAACGAACAAACACGTTTAGCAATTGAAAAAGAAAATGCATTATTACTTTTCCCTAGATTTAAATCTTATCTATAGAAAATAATAAAAAAAAAAGAAAATTGATAATTTTATATAGAAATATTAAGTTTTTCTCTTAATTCTTTATATCTTGAACGAAGGGTAACCTCAGTCACCCCAATTGAATCTGCGATTTGCTTTTGGGTATAACTTTTATTCTTTATTTTACATGCTAGATAAATAGCTCCACCAACTATTCCCTTTGGATCCTTTCCACTGCTAGAAAAATTGGAAATATAAGTTTTTACTACTTTTATAGCTAGATTTTCAATTTCTGAAGATAATCCTAATTCAGCAATATATCTTGGAATTAGAGCACTTGGCTTAGTATTTGGCGCTTTTAAGTTTAATTCTCGAATTAAAACTCTATAACATCGTCTAACATCTTTATCTTTCTCAGCAGTTTCCTCTAAGATCTCATGAAGGGTTCTAGACAATCTATATTTTCTGATTGCATAATATAAACAAGCTGCAATCATAGAGTTTATTGATCTGCCTCGAAGTAAATTTTGCTTGAATACTTCTCTATAAAGACGCATTGCTTCTTCCTTTACATGATTTGGTAAATTTAAATTAGTACTAATTCTTTTTAATTCTGTAGTAGCAATTAAAATATTACGTTTTTTCCAAGATATTCTTGTATCCCATTTTGCTGCTCTTTTTAAATCCGGATTATCTATTCTTTTCTTATCTATTGTGGTAGTTAATCCAATATCTGGGACAAGACTGGTAATAGGCGCGCCAGTTCTTTCCCTTTTGGATTTTTCCTCATTACTATAAGCCCTTCTTCCACTATGAGAAAAATCAACATTTCTTTCTTGCATAACTAAACCACATTGATTACAAACAACATCTCCAGTTTCTTGGAGTGAAATAATATTACCCCCACATTCTGGGCACGAATTGATAGTTTTATTCAAATTATAAACAGCATTCATTACAACATCACTTTTATTATCTTATTAAAAAAATTATAAAAATCAATAAAAAAAATTATATTATTTATATTCAATCCCTCGTAATTTTTCCTATTTTTTCAAAAATTAAAGAACTTTGCTTATTTAAATCAACCTTAATTAAATCATCATCAACTATATCTCCTTCCAAAATTTTATGTGATAGAGGGTTTTGAATATAGTTTTGAATTGCTCTTTTTAAAGGTCTTGCTCCATAATCAGGATCAAATCCTTTTTTAGCAAGCATCTCTTTGGCTGAATCACTTAATTCTATTTGAATATTATGTTCTGATAAGACTTTATTTAGAATCTTAATTTGTATTTCTACAATATTTTTAATCTGTTCCTGTTCTAAAAAGTTAAATATAACTATTTCATCAACACGATTTAAAAACTCTGGTCTAAAGTAATTTTTTAGGGTGCTTAATATTAATTCCCTATTTTTCTCCTTATCATCTTTCCTAGATTCTAGAATATACTTGCTTCCTATATTACTTGTCATTATAATTATGGTGTTCTTAAAATCTACCGTTCTTCCATGTCCGTCGGTTAATCTTCCATCATCCATGATTTGGAGTAATATATTAAAAACGTCTTGATGAGCTTTTTCAATTTCATCAAACAATATTACTGAATAAGGCCTCCTTCTTATTGCCTCTGTTAAATAACCTCCCTCATCATAGCCTACATAACCAGGAGGGGCCCCAATTAATCGAGCAACGCTATGTCTTTCCATAAATTCTGACATATCAATTCTTACCATAGCATTTTCATCATCAAAAAGAAATTCTGCTAAAGCTTTAGCTGTCTCAGTTTTACCTACTCCAGTAGGTCCTATAAAAATAAATGTACCTATTGGTCTGTTTGGATCTTGAATTCCTGCTCTGGCTCGTCTGATTGCATTTGAGATAATATTTAAAGCTTCTTCTTGACCAATTACCCTTTCTCTTAATCTTTCTTCCATTTTTAATAATTTTTGGCGTTCACCTTCCAACATTCTTGAAACAGGAATTCCAGTCCATTGAGAGATGATCTTTGCAATATCTTCTTCATCAACTTCTTGTTTTAACATGATTTTGTTTTTCTGGATTTTATTTAATTCTTTATTATTAGTTTCTAAATCCTTTTTCAATTGATTTAAGATGCCATATGTTAATTCAGCAGCCTTTCCCAAATCTCCCCTTTTTTCTGCCTTTTCAGCTTCTATCTTTGTCTCTTCCATTTTCTTTTTAATTTCATTAATCTTTGAAATAATTGTTTTTTCATTTTTCCATTGAATCTTTAATTTATCACTTTCTTCTCTGAGATTGTGAAGTTCTTCTTCTAATTTATTCATTTTTTCTTTAACTGATTTCCCATTTTCCTTTTTTAACGCTTCCCTTTGAATTTCTAACTGAATTATTTTTCTCTCAATCTCATCAATTTCAGTAGGCATACTATCAATTTCAATTCGCAGTCTTGAAGCAGCTTCATCCATTAAATCTATAGCTTTATCGGGTAAAAATCGATCGGCTATATATCTATGTGATAACATAACAGCAGCAATTATTGCAGAATCGGTGATTCTAACTCCATGATGGATTTCATATTTTTCTTTTAGACCCCTCAATATCGCGATTGAATCTTCTACTGTTGGTTCTTCTACATAAACAGTTTGAAATCTTCGAGTTAATGCTGCATCTTTTTCAATATACTTCCGATATTCATCCAACGTTGTTGCACCTATGGCACGCAATTCTCCTCTTGCTAAGGCTGGTTTTAACATATTTGAAGCATCAATAGCTCCTTGAGCTGCACCAGCTCCAACTAATGTATGAAGTTCATCAATAAATAGTATATATTTTCCAGAACCTTTTTCTACTTCCTTAAGAAATGCTTTTAATCGATCTTCAAATTCACCACGATATTTTGCACCTGCCACCATCGCTGCCAAATCCATTGCTATTATATCTTTATCTTTTAGTGATTCTGGGACATCCTTATTTGCGATACGTTGGGCAAGCCCTTCTACAATTGCAGTTTTTCCGACACCTGCTTCTCCTATCAAAACTGGATTATTTTTTGTTCTTCTGGAAAGAATATGCATAATCCTTCTTATCTCATCATCCCTTCCAATAACAGGATCTACCTTTCCTCTTTGAGCTAAATCTGTAAGATTACGACTGTATTTCTCAATCGCTTGATATTTTGCTTCAGGATCTTGATCTATAATTGATTGACTTCCACGGATTGACGTAAGTGCTTGTAAGATGCGATCATGTGTTATTCCATATTTCTTCAAAACTGATAATTGTTGATCTTTGGTCATTGCTAATAACAAATGTTCTGTGCTTAAATATTGATCTTTCATTAGTTCAGCTTCTTTCCATGCATTATCAAATAATTTTGTAGAATTTTGTGATAAACCTACATCAATTGCTCCCGATCCTGTAACTTTTGGCAATCTCTCTAATTCCTCATTTAATTCATGTGTTATTTGTGAGGTTGCTACACCTAATTTCTGTAATAATGGAATTGTGATCCCAGCTTGTTGTTCTATTAATGACAATAATAAATGAATTGGTTCAATTTGTTGATTATCGTTAGTTTGAGCCAAAGATCTCGCGGCCATAAGAGCCTCTTGAACTTTTATAGTAAATTTATCAAATTTCATCATATTTATAACCCTACAGCTTGTAATTTTTCAATTAATTGCTTTTGATTCCTATTTAATTTCTCAGGAACTTGAATTTTAATTTTAATTAGTAAATTCCCTCTTTCATTTGAGTTAATTTTATAAAATCCTTGATTTTTTAATCTTAAAGTTGAGGAATCACTAGTTCCAGGAGGTATAGTTACATTTAATGTTTTTTCAATACCAGTAATCTGAATTTTACCCCCTAAGGATGCAACTGAAAACGGAATTTCTTGTTCTATATATAGGTCATCGCCTCTTCTTTCAAAAAGAGGGTGATTCTTAATATGAACAGCAATATATAAATCACCAGAAGAACCTCCATTCTCTCCAGGCATTCCTTTTCCCTTTAATCTTAATTTTTGGTCATCCCTAATGCCTCTTGGAATATTAACAGTTAAGGTAGATGTTTGACCGGATATTGGATCTTTATATTGGATTTTCTTTTTACCTCCATAGAAGGCATCCATAAATTCTAGTTCCATATCATACCGTAGATCATCTCCTTCTCTTGGATAACTATATGATGGTGAACGAGCTCTTGTACTACCAGTTCCTCTTTTCGTAAACACATCAAAAATATCTCCTAAATCGTTGAAAAAGTCGAAACCTCCAAACCCACCCCTTGAAGAATTATCATTTCCAAAGATTTCACTAAAATCAAATTCTCCTGGATTGCCAGAGGTTGAGTAGTAATATGTGGTGCTTCCATCTGGACTTCTATATGTTCTTCCTCCCTCAGGAAATCCCTGTGACCATTGTTGGTATGTTGATGGATCTCCATCTACTACACCAAATTTGTCATACATCTCTCTCTTTTTATCATCACTTAAAATACTATACGCCTCGTTTATTTCTTTAAACTTTTCGCCTGATTTTGGTTCGTCTGGATTTACATCTGGATGATACTTCCGAGCCATTTTTCGGAAAGCTCTTTTTATATCTTCTTTTGTGGCATTTTTTGGAACGGATAAAATTTTATAATAATCTTTAGCCATTTTTTGACCCCTTTATTTAATAATTATCATAATAATCGCGAATTAATATCTTATAAAAAAATAAAATTAAAAAAAATGGAATTATTCATATTCTGTATCTACAACGTTATCTTGACCAGTAGCACGCCTAAATTGTTCTTCTTCAATTTCATCTTGAGTTTTTCCCTGATATCCTGAACTTGTTCCACCCATACCTCCAGGTTGGGCTCCTTGATACGCACCTTGGTGTTGCCCATAAATTCGCGCTGAAACTTCATGTAATGTACTTTGTAAAGCTTCCATTGTGCTTTTAATTCTCGAGGGATCATCAGATTCCATAGCACTTCGCAAATCCGAAATTTTCTCGAGAACCCGTGGTTTCAAATCTCCTATAGCAGCCTCATTTTCTTTAATAAGTTTTTCTGTTTGATATATCAAACTCTCTGCTTGATTTTTAGCTTCCGTTAGTTCTTTGAACTTCTTATCTTCTTCAGCATTTCGTTCTGCTTCTCTTATTTTTTGTTCAATATCATCTTCAGACATTTTTGTTGAGGCTGTAATGGTTATACTTTGACTTTTTCCTGTTCCTTTATCTTTTGCAGATACATTTAAGATACCATTTTGATCTATATCAAAAGTAACTTCGATTTGAGGCATGCCCCTTGGTGCTGGAGGAATACCAGTCAAATGAAACTTACCTAATGTTATGTTATCTGCAGCCCTAGGGCGTTCTCCCTGTAAAACATGAATTTCTACTGCAGGTTGGTTATCAGCAGCAGTACTGAAAATTTCAGCCTTTTTAGTCGGAATAGTGGTATTTCTTTCGATTAATTTAGTAAAAACCCCGCCTAATGTTTCAACTCCTAATGATAATGGAGTAACATCTAAAAGCAGTAAATCTTCGACTTCACCTGTTAAAACTCCACCTTGAATTGAAGCACCAATAGCAACACATTCCATGGGATCGATACTTCTTTCCGGTTTTCTACCTAAGAATCTATCAAACTTCTCTTGAACGCTTGGCATTCTTGTAGGTCCACCTACCAATATAACTTTATCAACTTCACCTTTCTTTAGATTTGCATCGTTCAATGCTTTTATAATTGGAGCCTCTAATCTTTTTAAAACGGGTTCAATTAATTGTTCTAATTTTGCTCTTGTAATTGACATATTAAGATGTTTAGGCCCTGAATCTGTAGCTGTAATGTATGGTAGATTTATATCAGTTGTAATTGAAGTTGATAACTCAATTTTAGCTTGTTCTGCAGCTTCTCTTATTCTTTGCATTGCCATTGAATCTTTTCTCAAGTCAATACCTTCTTTAGCTTTAAATTCGTCAATTATATTGTCAACAAGAATTCTATCCATGTCTGTACCACCAAGTTGAGTATCTCCAGCTGTGGATATAACTTCGAACACTTGGTTATCCATTTCCATTATAGTCACATCAAAAGTACCACCACCAAGATCCAAAACTGCAATTTTTAACCTTGCATCTTTCTTATCTAGTCCATAAGCTACAGCAGCGGCAGTGGGTTCATTGATTAAACGCTTAACATTCAATCCCGCGATTCTTCCTGCATCTTTCGTAGCTTGCCTTTGATTATCATTGAAGTAAGCTGGAACAGTAATTATTGCTTCGGTTACTTCTTCACCTAGGTAAGCGCTTGCATCCTCTTTTATCTTTCTTAAAATCATTGCTGAAATTTCCTGTGGAGAATAATCCTTTCTATCAATTGTAACCTTGTAAGAAGTGCCCATTTTACGTTTAATAGCTGTAATAGTGCGATCTGGATTTGAAATAGCTTGTCTTCGCGCAGGTTCACCAACTAATCTCTGTCCATCTTTCGTAAATGCTACAACTGAGGGAAATGCTTTACCCCCTAATGTATTGCCTTCTGCACTAGGAATGATTGTTGGCTTACCACCGATCAATACGGCAGCAGCTGAATTTGAAGTTCCTAAATCGATACCAATTATTTTTCCCATATTTCTTCACTCTTTTCTTATTTTTCGTTTCTTAATTTTTTATATTATATTTTAATTTTGATACTTTAACCCCTGCGGGTTTCAATATAGTGTTATTAAAATAATAACCTTTATCTAATTCTTCAATAATAGTATTTTCAGGGAGATTATCGTTCGTTTCAACCATTAGAGCTTCATGCTTATAAGGGTCAAATTTCTGTCCTTCGCAATTCATCTCTCTTACTCCCTCTTCTTCGAGAATTTTTTCAAAGTTCTTTATAATCATCTCAAACCCTTTTTTCACATGCCCACTATTTTCTAAGGTTTCTAGGATTTTTAATGCTCTTTGTAAATCTTCATAATGTTTAATCAGCTTTTTTAGTATCTCTTCCTTTATTCCCATCTTGTACCTTTCATTTTCACGATGATTTGATTTCTTATAATTTTCGAAATCAGCTTGTACTCTTACAAGTGAATTTAAATATTTTTCTGTCTTAACCTCTAAATCTTTAAGCTTTCTACCATCTTCTCTCATTTCCTCAAGTTGTTTGAGTAATTCTGATTTTTTAGATTCGATTTCTTTAAATTTTTTGACTAAAGTCTCATATTTCTCAGCAATTTCTCTTAATTGCTGATATTCGTTTTTAGATATTGTAATCTTGCTATATGGGTCCTCTAATGATCTCCGAGCATTGAAAAATTCATCATAAAAATCTTCAAATACCATTTTTTTCAACTTATCTTTGTCAATTAACTTTTTGTTGTCAATCATAGATTGACAATTAACATATGTTGAAATAAGTATTTAAAGGTTTCGATTTTAAAAAATAATGGGTGTATAGTTGCTTTTTGATTGAGATTAATACGTTTTTGCATATCTCTTTAAAATTTTTATTTTAAATTTCATACTACGTTTCATAAATTAAATTTAATAAACTTCTATTTGATTATGGTTTTCACTCAAACAGAAAGAAAAAGTAGAAGGAATAAGATTTCTTTTTTTGATTATTATTTTGGAATTAACAACTTATAATTTAAATATCAAGGGAAAAATATAATAGAACTTTTAAGTTTTTACATTTTTTATAGATTTAATAATATAGTTTAATAATATAAGATAATTATTAGGAAAAAAGAGAGTAAAAATGAAGATTAAATGGAAAACGTTTAAGGACTCATATCCGTATATTTGTACTAAGTGTGGAGAATTTTCTAATATGAATAGAGAATATTGTGAAAACTGTGGTAATAAAGACAGTCTTAGGGAAACCACTAAAGAAGATTATGAGGCACATCGAGGGATAATAAAAGAATAAATCAATAAAACTATTAATATAGTATTATTG
>JBHLPZ010000095.1:0-11068 GCA_048885325.1 Candidatus Odinarchaeota archaeon | reverse complement strand
AATTTCTCTTTTATCATGTAAGACTTCCAAAACCATTTCTTTAACTTTTAATCTCTTCTCCTTATCTCCAATTTTCTTTTCTTTTAGAATATGATATACTCCTAAAAAACCCCAAGCTCTCAGTATTACTTCATTAGTATCATAAAGCTCGAAAAAAATGTCCAAATTCTTTTTATCAATTTGTGGTTTAAAAGCTTGTTTATAAATAGAAGTTAGTTCATCTTTTGGGCTTAGTTCTATAGGAGTATAGCCCTCTCTTAACTTATTTATAATATTTTCTTTTGATAACATCTTAATACATAGATCTATTTATTGATTCTATTCAATTTGTTTAGTAATCCTTCTTTTTTTTGAAAGCTTAAAAGAAATTATAATTAAAATTATACCTAAAGTAAGAAAACTCATAGAATTAAATACCTCAGCAAGTTCTGCTCTCCAAAAAATATCTGGATCTATTACTTCGGGCATAAATCCTTGAAAATAATGGAAATTAAATTCACTTATAAAGGCTAGAACAATTAAGACGATACCTGTTACCAGTATTACCTTTTCAGCAGAATTAAATCGATTCTGTTCTTTAATCATAATAATATATTGATTTAAGAGACTTTAAAAATTATATTTATATACTATAACTAATTTTTTCATGGTAATATTATTGGGCCAAAAATAAAATTCCATAAAGAATATCCGATAATAGAGCCAATCATAGCTCCTAATACTGTAGATATCCTTTTATTCTTAGGAATTTTATAGATAGCAATAAAAAATATAAGCAATGCAATTACCGCAAATAAAATTAAAAAGGTTTCTGGATGTATCATCAGATAATCAGCCATTTTATATTCGTCAATAGATTTTGAGCGTGTAAATATATAGGTCATTGCATTAAAAAGAAACCGCCCCGCCATTGATATGAAAAACAAGTATATAATAAAATCTTTATCAAAAAATTGCTTTTCGACTATTTTCTCTCTTCTATTTTTATTATAAAATATCAATAGCAAAAAAAAAGGGATTAGACATTGAGCCCAAGTTGATATCGGACCTGCTAAAATATAATAAAAATAAATAGTTGCTTCACTAGTAGGATTGATTGTGGAAGTTGTATAGGAGTAATGGATTTGAGCATCAAACCCATTAATTATGGCTGCAAGGTAATGCCCCAATTCATGGAGCAGTGTGCCAGTAACAGGTACTACTAGAAAAATACACGTGATTTTTAGGAATAATACTAACTGCTCATTAAATCCTGATTTATTAATTAAGTTCCCCCCACTTAACCTTTTGCGAAAGTACCTATTGCGTACAATAAATCTAAATTTTCTGAAATATTTTTTCTATATACCATTTTTAAACTTGCACCATTCTCAATTTCAGTCAATTTAATTAATTCGAATATCTTCTGTGGTAAAGATTGATGTTTAGCAATGATAATTTGAGTAGCACCCAAGGCTATGCTTTTTTTAATAATTTGTAATGCCCCATCTAAATTTGTCGAGATTAATGGTCCTATTCTTATTTTTGAAGAAATTTGAGATAAAAGCCCATAAGCCTCACCCTCTATTGCAAGAATTTGACTTCCAAGATTTTTTTTCATGTATAAATATTTTGATCTCTCAAATCCCATGGCTTCTTTATCTAAATTCAATAGCCAATTTGGAAAATCACTTAATACCTTAACCTTTTTATTAGTAATTCGTAATTCTGGTAAACTTACTGGTAATTGGTACATTACTCCATAAAAACTCCTTTTAAAACCAACCTTTTTATATATTGGCTCTCCTAATTTTGAGGCATAAAGTATCATTGTGGTGCACCCTAAATCCTTTGCTAATTTAAATAGTTCACCAAAAATTTTACTACCAACTCCTTTCCCCCTATATTCTGGTAATACACCCATATAGCCAAAAGTACACACATCTCCGAATATAAACACTCCACCAATGCCAAATATCTTTCCATTTTCTTCAGAAATGAGAAATTTTCCAATATTATTTTTAATTAATGCTCTCCAAGCTTTCTCTTCCTCTTTATTAGTCCTCTTATTAAGAGTTCTTCCAAAAGAAGAATACAGAACCCCAATACTTTCATAAATTTCTGTATTACTTGGTTCTCTAATATTATATTCTATCATAATAAAAATTAAAGCATTTGATTAATCTTTCATTAATTTCTCAATATGATTACTAATCTCACTCTCTAAATGAGGATCGTAAGGATAACCTTTTTCTAAATTTTTAAAAATTTCATTAATCAAATATTGCTCAAGGTCATTATCAGAATCCCAATCATCTAAAATCCGAAAAGCATCTTTTTTTTTGTTTAAAATATCATTTAAAAAGATGAATACTACAATATCTTTCGCTTCTTCAATGGTATTTGATCCTATAACAAGAATAATTTCTTCATTAAAGAGTTTTCCTCGGTAACTGAATATACTCGTATTTCTCCATTTCTTTATTTTGTACTTTAAAAAATCTAACACACCTAGGATATCCAAAGGATTTCCATCACGTTGAAGTTTAAAACATATTCCAACTTTTTCTTTATTGTCATAAACAGTATGTAAATCCTTTATATAACTGATTACCATATCTTTTGGGGAGGAATTCCTATTATTTGACATAAATTTTATTAGATTTAATTATTTCATGGTTAGAACGGTTTCCAAAATTTCAGCTGCACTTTTAACAAATTTGGGGCATAATTCTTCAAAAAGATTGTTATTATTAGCTTTTTCTCGTCCTTCAAGAGTACTTATATCATAACCAAGGAGTTCTTTACATTTAATTGTTCCATAAATACTTCTGAATTGTTCAATAAAATTCATACCTGTTTCATATGTTAATTCTTTATTTTCTTTATCCTCAACATTCAAATTTCTATATCTTAAACCTAAAGCCATCAATGCACCTGTAACTGCTCCACAGGTATTTCCAGATCTAGCTATACCGCCTCCCAGTGTGCTTGCTATTTTAAATGCTAAATCTCCATCAAGACCATACTGGGTACCATATGCTTTAAGAACAGCTTGGGCACAATTATGTCCTTGATTAAAAAAGGAAACAGCTTTTTCAATTTTATTCATAATAATTCCAATTAAGCAAATATTCAAATAATTTTCTAATTGATTTCAATTATAAACGAATTTCATCGAGTTTTAAAACTTGAGTCAATTCTCTCATTTGATGATCATCATATGAAAGAAAATGAAATACTAGAGACCCTAACTTCAGAAGGATTATTCAAATTAGTTGATAAAAAGGATAATCAATACAATTTTGCTAAAGTTACTTTAAAATGATAATAAAATTCCTTAACTTGGATTTTTGAAAAATAAAAGAATAAATAAATTTAGTTTTATAATATTCTTGCTTAGCTATTTTCATTTCTAAACATACAAACCAAGGGTTAAGGCATTTGACTTTAAATGGAAATGATTTATTATATCAATATACTCACGAAAAGGATTGTAAAGTTAGAAAAGAAATTCTTAAAAGCACCCTAGATCAAAATATAGAAGAATATGTTCCTCTTTATATAGAAGCCTTAAAGGATCCTGATGTTGAGAATAAAATTTTTGCAATTAGGTATTTGGGACAAAATAGTGTTGTTGAAGCATTAAAACCTTTAATAGAATTAACCCAATATAGATTAGAAATTTATGATGAGTTAATTTCGAATATAGTCAAAATTGCTAAAAATGCTGATTTAGAAGAAATTATTGAATTCCATGATAAAGGTAATATTAATGTAAAAAAATCTATTCCTATAATATTAGGAAGGATAGGAGATAAAAATGCTGTAAAAATCCTTATTAAGCAGTTAAATGATAAGAACCCTATTGTCAGAAAAAATGCTACTAAAGCTTTACAAAATTTAATTGAACAAAAAGATTTAAATCATCTAATAAAAAAACTAAATGATGAAAATCTTGAGGTTAGAAAGACCACCATCAGGATCTTAGGTAATATAGGTGATATAAGCACAGTTAAACCATTATTAGAATTGTTGAAAGATCCAGAACCAGAAATAAGAACTCATACCGTTAGAGCTCTATATAGAATTTTAAAAAATGAAACATCTTTAAGAATTCTTTACAATATTCTAAAAAGTAAAAATTCTATCTTGCGATTAGAAGTTATAAAATTACTTGGATTAATACAAAATCCGGATTCTATTAAATATTTAATTAAATTACTTAATAGCACAAATGGAAATGTTAGAAGAATAACCTTTAACGTTATAATAAAGATTTCAAAAGCTAAGAAAATAATAGACGACTCAATTCTTCAAGGATTGGAAGCTAAAGAATGGCAAATCAGAAGATATTGCGCGAGAATTATAGGAATAATTGGTGATGATTCAAATATTGATTCCCTTTTTAATTTGTTAAAAAACATGAAAAGTTCAGTTAGAAGAGCTGCAATTGAAGCATTATCTAAGCTTGGTGGAAAAAAGATAATTGAAATTTCTAAAAAATTTTTAGAAAATCCAGACTGGAGAATTCGAAGGTCTGTAGTCGATCTTTTAAGAAAAATTGGAACTGAGGAAGCAATAGATTCACTAATTAATAGTCTAAATGATGAGGATGTTTATGTTAGAAGTTGGGCTATTAAGGCACTTGGAAATCTTAACAATGATAAAATACTTGAAACATTAGAAGTTAAATTAAAAGATAAGAATCCTAGAATAAGATTGTCGGCTGTAAAGGCATTAGGTAAAATCGGAGATAAAAAAGCTATGAATTTGCTTGTCCAAGCCTTAGGAGATGATCAGTTCGAAATCAGAAAAGAAATTGAAGCTACCTTAAATAAAATCGAACCAAATTGGTTAAACCTAATTTAAGTCTCCATAGACTTTTTTGGAGAATTTGTTTTCAATTTTGGGAACTTTTATTTTAGTATTATTTTTTCTCTACTTAATTATATGAATAAATAGATAATAGAAAAAATGGATCAAGCATTAAACAAATATATGTATAAATTCATTGAAGATGTGTGTACTACAATAGGACCCAGAGAATCTGGAACAGAAAAAGAAATTCTGGCTGGTAATAAAATTGAAGAAGAATTGAAAAAATGTTGTGACGAGACTCACCAAGAAGAATATATTAGCCATCCTCATGCATTTCTTGGAGGTATAAGGTATGGTGCTATGTTAGTATTGGTTTCTATCGTTTTATACTGGCTTTCTCTACTAATCGATCTTAATTTTTTACAATTAGAATCATTTTATAGCTTATTATTGATAATCGTTGCTCTTATTATAGTTACTCTTACAATTTGCTATTTTATTTTGAATGTGATGAAGTATCATGAAGTATTTGATTTCCTTTTCCCAAAGAGAAAATCAAAGAATATAATTGGTACAATTAATCCCTCAGGAAAAATAAAAAATACGATAATTTTTTCTGCACATCATGATTCTGCCTTTGAATTTAATACTTTTTATTATTTGGGACGTATCGGACAAGTTATTATTAATCTGGGCTACTTAGCTGTTATAATTATATTTATAGTAATTATTGTAAAAATCTTCTTTCAATTGTTAACTAATATTATTGATTTCGCAATCGTATTCTTTTCTTTTGGTATATTATTTTTAATCTTAATGCCAATAGCCTTTGTTTATATATTTTTTCATAGTTATCGCCCAGTTCTTGGAGCTTTTGACAACTTATCTGGCGTTGCTGTAGTATTGGGGATTGGGAGGTATTTGAACGAAAATAGAACTAATGATAATGTTTTTCCCAAAAATACAAGAGTCCATCTGATATCCTTTGCAGGCGAAGAAGCTGGATTAAGAGGCTCGAAAAGATATATTACATCCCATTTTGAAGAACTTAAAGAAACTGGAGCTATTGTTATCAATATGGATGGATTGGCAAAAAAAGATATAGTTATAGTTATTGACAAGGAATCGGGAATTGGGGCAAAACATAATCATGAAGTTGTTAAATCATTATATAAAATAGCCAAAGATATTAACGATAAAGCTAAGATAGGTTCACTCCCATTTGGTGCAACTGATGCAGCTGCATTTAGCAAAAAAGGGATTCCTGCTACCTGTTTAGGAGGATTAAATCTTAAAGAGGAACTTGCTCCTTATTATCACACCAGAAATGACACCCCTGAAGTTATTGAAGAGGAAGCATTAGGACAAACAGTTCAAATCTGTGTTGAATATTTAAAGCTTGTAGATTCCACATAAATATGAAAACATGAGATTTAATTAATACAAAAATATTATTTTTCGAATATATTTCTCAATCTCATCTAATATAGGATTAATTTTAGAATTATCGTTTAAAATAAATGAAAGAAACGTCTTTTCATCACATTCAATTAGGATTATAGTATCTTTATCCTGTTCAGCAATAATTTTATTAAACCTTTTTCCTCCTATAGTTTTTCCTAAGCCTAAAGCACTTTCTAAAACGGAAGCACACATCGAGGAATATTCATAACTATTAAATTCTGGACATTCCTTACTAAAATTTTCAGCGATAATCCCTCCCTCTCTATAAGAAAAGATTACCCCCTTTAATTTTCCTTTTTGTTTTAATTCATTTAAAACCTGGTTTAACGTTTCCAGTTTCTCTTCCTTAGTAGGTTTTATATTATTCATTATTCAGTGCTAAAAGATATACTAATAATTAAATTAATTAATAACACTATAAATGTTTAATATATGGAGAAAGTTGAATTTGATAAAAAAGTAGAAGAGTTAATTAAAAAAACGAACTCTGAGTTTATTGAAAAAGATTTGACTACTTTTTTAAAAATTCCCACTCATACTCTTAATAAAAAGGGAATTCATCAAGGAAAAGATTTTTTACTTGCTTATATCTCTGATTTTTGTGAGGAAATTAGGGAATTTGAAGGTAAAATTAATCCCCTCATCTTAGCGAAAGTAGAGGGCCAAATTAAAGATTCAATATTAATTTATATGATGTATGATACACAACCAATTACTAATGAAATAGAATGGATATCTAATCCTTTTAACGCTAAGAAGAAAATCCTTCCAGAACCATTAGATAAGTTAGGAAAGTGTATTATAGCAAGAGGGGCATATAATTCAAAAACACCATTATTATGCTTTTTGAATATAATAAAAATTCTAAAAAAAACTGGAAAATTACCAATTTCTCTACTATTATTATTTGATGGAGAGGAAGAAATAGGGTCACCTTCATTATTAAAATATTTGGAAAATAAGAAGGAAATTTTGAAATCTTGTTTAGACGCATATTATCCAGCAGCTAAGCAGAACTTAAATGGTAGAGCTGTCCTAAAATTAGGTTATAAAGGTATTCTTTCTCTCAAAATTAAGGTTGTATCTAAAAATAAGGAAACGCATTCTGCTTACAGTTCAATGATTCCAAATCCAGCAATAACTCTGGTAAACTTATTAAACTTAATGTATTCAGAAAATAAATTCAATATTACATCATTAAAAAATCCCTATATCCCCTCCGAACAGGAAGAAAAGATAGTAAAGGATTTATTTAATCAAATTGATATCGAAAATATAAAACAAAAAGCCGGTATTACTCAGATACTTAAAGAGGATACAAAAGAAGGTTTTATGAATTATTTATTTAATCCTACATTCAATATTTCAACATTAAAATCAGGATATTTGGAGGAAGGTACAAAAAATATTGTTCCAAATACTGCAGAATGTAATATTGATATAAGATTTGCTCATGATATTTCTATTGCTGAACTCTATGGAGAAATTAAGCATTTCATAGAAAATTATGCAAAACGTTCTAAATTAGAGATCAATTTAATTAAAAAGATTGGTTATGAAGGTTCTCGGGTTTTAGAAGACTCAAACCTTGTTAAAAGTCTTGTCAAGAGTTTTGAAAAACTAGATGTCCAAACGGAAATTTGGCCATTAAGCGCGGCAGCAGCTCCTCTAAGCAAAATTCAAAAAGAATTAGGATTAAATTTTATCGTTGGTGGTTTAGGTATTGGTGGTTTTGCACACTCTCCAAACGAATTTATTCAAGTTGATTCAATATTAAATATGCGCCTTTCAAATTACTATTTTTTAAGAAATTATACTACCACTAATTTAAATGTGAATTTTTAATAAATTTGGTAAATTTTTCTAAAACAAATTATTTTTAAAATAGAACTTTCATAATATTAACAATTAAAAAATTGAAAATCAAACATTTATTCAATTCACAATTTATAGAACAACTTGAAATATGTTAACAGCTTTGGGGTACTGAAAATGGAAAGTGACGCTTTGTATAAAGTCTGTCTATTCGGGGACGGCGGAGTGGGTAAGACTACTTTAATCAAGCGATATCTTACTGGTATTTTTAAAGGAAATTCTACCATAACTATAGGTGTTGATTTTCACGTTAAAAAAGTAAAAGTTGAAGGAAAAAAGGTATCTCTCCAAATATGGGATTTTGCAGGAGAAGATCGCTTTAGATTTCTCTTACCTAGTTATGTAGTTGGAGCATCGGGAGGGATTTTCATGTATGATATCACACGATACTCAAGCTTGAAAAATTTTAAAGATTGGATTGAAATTTTTCAAAAAGGTTTTGTTGGAGATAACAGGCAATTACCAGTCATTATGGTTGGAGGAAAATTAGATTTACAGTATAAAAGGACAGTATCGACTAAAGAAGCTTATGATCTAGCGAGGAATTATAACTTATATGGATACATTGAATGTTCTTCAAAAGATGGACGTAATGTTGAAGAAATCTTTATTGAAATATCAAAAATAATGTTACATAGATCAGGAATAATTTAAAATTAATCTAACACTCCTTCACGAAATTCTTAAATTTAATTTTAGAGGTATAATTCATTTAGATCTCAATTCTGCTCTGTTGATTAAATAAAGTAAATGTGACCCATACATATTTCTATTTGCGATGAATGATAACTCAACCTTGTTTTCATTTTTGTATACAGTTTCAAAGATCAAAATATCCTGTCCCAAATTTAAATCTTTTTTAAAAGAGTATACCGTTAGATTATCAGAATAATATTCAATCCTTTTATGATGAGCACGAGCTTTATTTATTTCTAGTTCTAATTCTTTCGCAAAATTTGTGCAATTATCCTCTATAATTAAATTAAATTCTCCAATTGTATTTAATTCTTCAAATTCTTCTATATTACTTTTTACCATATAAAATACCTCGAATAGCTAATAAAAATTCTAGAATTAATAAAATTGGATTTTTAGACTATTACGTGAGGAGCGTACTATCCGTTTTATATAATCAGGAACTTAATTTGAAAAAATTTTACTTAACTCATCTAAAATAAGATCCGGTATTTGATTAAAATTAACATCTGAACCTTCTAACTTTAATTTTTCAACTTCTTTCATTTGAGAAACTCCGGTTAATACTAATACCGTTATAATGCCTGCCAAATTACCAGCTAAAATATCTGTATCCAAACGATCTCCAAAAATAGCGGTTTTTTTAGTCGGAACATTTTTTTCCTTCAGAATGAGCTCTATGCCATAAGGTTGAGGCTTTCCAAAAATTTTTACAGGACTAACCCCAGTACATGTTTCAAGAGCGTTTACCATAACACCAGCACCAGGTAAAAAACCGTTAGCTACTGGTAATGTTGCGTCTGCATTAGTAGCATAGAATTGAGCTTTGCCTTCTAAGATACATTTTTGAGCTAGTGCTAAATTTTTGTATTTAAAATCACGATCTAATCCTACAACCACAAAATCAACCTTGTTATACTCTGATTCTTTTGTTATAATTTCATGCCCGCAAGCTTTTAGTTCTTCTCTTAAACCAATTTCACCTATTACGAAGATTTTCGCTTTTTTTTTTAGCTTAGATATTTCTGTAGCCGTAATTGAAGCACTAGTATAGAAATCACCAATTTTACTTGAGATACTGAAATTTTTTAATTTATCCACATACATCTGTCTAGTTGCTGTAGAGTTATTTGAATTATAAACTATATTTAATGAAAGTTCTTTTAATTGTTGGATAACTTTATCTACACCTGGGAGTAATTTATCCCCCCTATAAATAACACCATCTAAATCAAAAATTACTAATTCAATATCATTAAGTTCTTCGATTAATTCATGCATATTTTAATTACCATCCTACAGGTAAACCTAATAGCAAAATAAAAAGTTGAATTCCTATTGGAATGAAAATTGGGTTTAAAATGTTATCAGCAGTAACCGCAGGAAAATAATCAGTTAAAAAAAATATTGCTGCTCCAATCAAGGCATATATTGGACCTACAAAAATTAAACCAATGATATAGGCTACAACTACTCCCGCAATAAAACCTTCGATAGATTTTGTATCTTTACTTCTTAAAACAATTTTATGTTTGCCACATTTTCTGCCTATTAAAGCAGCAGCGGCATCAGAAAAGCAAGCAATAAGTACTCCAGCAAAAAATGATTCAATATTAAGAAATCCTACCATATAAAGCATATAAGAAAACACAATTCCAGTCACGATATAAATTTGTGGTCCCAAAGCATTTTTTTCTTTATTTCTTAAAATGGATTTGCTAATAAAGTTTAAAAGGGAATATTCAGGACCTTTAAGGATTCGATATATATCAGAGACGAGAGCAAAGATCAATGCTCCTAATAACCCCATCATTGTAAGATCATCCCGAGCCTGACCTCCCAGATCCCCAATAATATGAGGAAAAAGAGAAATATCACCCCATAATAGTTCGTATGCTGGTTCAACTTGATTAATTAACATTATTACTCCATCGCTAATTAATTGTGTTAACCAAAAATAGCCTATAATGACAAGTATTCCCATTAAATGAAAACTCTTCCTTATTAATTCCATTTTAAATGGAATATCTTCTTTATATGGATCTTCGATCATCATTTTTTCAACATATCTTCTTAAACTAGATTTTTTTTCCGGAACCTCTTCGCCTTTTCGTGAGGTTTTAAGATTTAAGTCCATTTTACTCATTTTTAATTTAATAATCAAAACAAAAATTCCATTAATAAGGAGGACAATTCCTAACCACCATACTATGAACCCGTTATAAGGATATGG
>JBHLPZ010000094.1:0-11314 GCA_048885325.1 Candidatus Odinarchaeota archaeon | reverse complement strand
ATAATATCAAAGGGAAGGTTCTTATAAAAGTGAATCTTGTGTCATATAACCCATACCCTACAACAACTCATCCTGAGATGATTGAAGCAGTGTTTGAACAAATTAAATCAATCGCGTCAGAAATTATTTGTGGGGATGGTCAAAGCATAGATTTACCAGCTAAAAAAATAGAAAATCATCCAATTGTAGATAAATGTAAAGAATTAGATATTCCTTTTATAAATTTTTACGACTATGCTTTTAAAAAAGTAAAATCTGCTCGAGGTTTTACGTTAAAAGTTTCAGAAATACCATTTCAACAAGACTTTATAATCTCTCTCCCAATTTTAAAGGATCATTTTACTGTAAAATTAACTAATGCTCTCAAAGATAAATTTGGATATTTAGCAAAGACTGAAAGATTAAAAATGCACACAAAAATTAAAAATATTAACAAAGGAATTGCTGAATTAAACATTATCTTAAAATCTAATTTAATTATTAGCGATGCTTTGAAAGTTTTGGTACAGGCTCAAGAATTTAGGCATGGGGGAAAGGAAAAAGATTTAGGTTATCTTTTTGCAGGAACAGATCCTATTGCCTTAGATTTCTATGGTTATGAGTTATTGCATCCAATTTCAATAAAGTTGAAAAATATTGATAATCCGCTACAAATAAAATATATAAAATATGCTTTGGATTATGGAGTAGGGTCTAAGGATTACAATGTGGAAGAAATTTAGTATCAACGCCATCAACTTTGTATGTCTTTAAATGTTAAAATATAAATGAGCGAAAAATCAAAACATTTAGTTCTCATGGAGAAACCTAAAAACAAGCATAAGAAAATATTCCTTATCTTTTCAAAAATGCTTTTTTAAATAGGTATATGCTTCTTTTTTAGAGTTAAGTAAAAAAAAGAGTGAAATTCATATGGTTTATTCAGATTTAATCAGATTCTCTTTCTGATCTATTTTATATTTTTCACGAGCAAAAAAAATTAGTAATGGAATTAATAACTCATACACACCTTTTCCTAAATCCGTTAGTTCATAGGTAACTCGAATGGGTTGTGTATTACTTACTGTTCGAGTCACAACATGATTTTCTTCAAACTCTTTCAAACGTGTCGTTAACGTGCGTGAATTTATATTTGGTAAAGCTCGACGAATATCATTGAAAAATGGTTTTCCTTTAATTCTGATGATATATATTAGATCCATTGTCCATTTTTTTTGTAAAAAATTTAGTGCATCGTTGAGAAAAAGTAACTCTTTTTGTATATGAGTATCATCATGCACAAAAGTTTCGAAATCCTTTTTAAGTCCCTTCATTACCGCTTCACGCATTAAAGGTATTTGTTCATCCATCTCTTTCCATATAATGGAAAGCTCTTTTCTCATATCTTTAATCTTCATATTGTCTCAACTCGTTTCTATGATACCACATATATCTCATAATTCAATAAGTTTCTTTTTGATTATACTTTTTTAAAATCAACAAAGTTTTTCACATCCCAGCTAAATTTAATCAAATTAATCTTTTCAAAGACTATCTACGAATTTCTTCACATTTTTCAAGGCTTGTTTAAATTCAGGTATCAATTTTCCCAGTATTGGAATCGCTATAAAAATTAGAAACGCATGAAACATTCCTTCCCACAGATCAACAGTTACAGATACTCCCTGTTTTTTCATTTTTTCTGCAATAACTAAAGAATCATTGAGTAACATTTCTCTTGTCCCTACTTGTAGAAATATCGGAGGAAATTCATTGAAATAAGCAAAAATAGGTGAGATTTCCGGATTTTCTGGAGACTCCGTATGTAGATAAGCTTTCGCACTAGTTTTCAGATTTTCCATATTGAAGAAAACATCTTGCTCAACTTTCGTTTTGATAGTTTCACTAGTTAAGGTTAGGTCAGTCCAGGGCGACAAACATATAGCTGCTTTTGGTTGAGGTAAATTTTGTGTCCCAATTCGATGAAGTAAAGCTAAAGTTAATCCTCCTCCTGCAGAGTCACCCATAATAATTATCTTTTCTGCCGGAATAGATTTCTCTTCTAATAACCATTTATAGGCAAAAAAAGCGTCATCTAAGCCAGCGGGATACGGATTTTCTGGAGCAAGACGGTAATTTATACTGTATGCATGAAGATGTAATTTTTTACATAATATTGATACGAACCTCCTGTGAGACATATAGGATCCACTAAAATATCCTCCCCCGTGTAAATATAGCATGACTCTTGATTTTAAGTCTCCTGAATTTAGAGAATATTTTTCTGCGGAAATATTTCCTATTTGAATTTCTTCAAGAGTAACACCTTTGGCAGGCTTCATCTTTAAAAACATTTTTTCAAATTCTACTCTAAATTCCTTTACATTCTTCATATCGAAGACAAAATCCTTTTGGACTTCCATCTTCTTCATTATCATGTTCGCAAATATACTTACCATTTTCAAATCACCTTATATTAAATTTTATCATATTTTTCATTATACCATATAGACTATTTTTTCCACCAGATGTATTAATTATATTAGGTTTTATTTTTAAACCTAATTTAAAATAAACATACATGGTATTTAAAGACATAAGTGTTTTGATTTCAACTAAGTGGAGAAAAATTCACTTACTTCCTCTCATCATTGTATGTTGTTTCTTGATCCAAATTGAATGATGTTCTTTTAAAAAAAGATTTTTTTTATTTTTTCATTGCTTTTTTGAACAAGGGTATTGCAATCCATAAAAGAACACCTCCGAAAACAGTTAAAAAGATCAAATCCATCAGTATCGCAGTAATATTTGCTCCCAAAATCATTACTTTCCGCATTGCATCCGCCGCATATGTTAATGGAAGAACTTTTGAAATTGCTTGCATGAAATCTGGCATTTGTTGAATTGGAAAAAATACACCGCTTAAGAACATCATTGGAAACATGATTGTCATCATCATCATGGTCGCTGTCTCTTCTTTCCCTGTGAAAGAAGTAATTAATATTCCAAGTCCAACAAAGCTAAATACATTTAAAAAAAGGACTAGAAACACCAACAATAAGCTACCATTAATCTCAACATTGAATAATAATACTGCCAAAATAAGGACGATTAAACCTTGTATTAATCCTCGGATAGTTTGAGCAAGTGATTTTCCTAATATGATTGAAATTTTCTTGATCGGGGCGGTTAACATCCCATCTAAGGTACCTATATCCTTCTCATATGAAATCGCATGTGGTAATCCCGTCATTAATGCCATCATTACCACCATTGTCATAATACCAGGAGCCACAAACTCAAAATAACTAGGATTTCCTGGGTAAATACCCTTAAAAGTAGGATTAAATGGAACTATTTCAGCATAAGTGATATTACCTAAATTAAATAGGGCATATTGTGTCCCTAATTGTCTGATTAACTCATTTAATGCTGTTTCTATCATTAAGGACATCTGCGGATTGGTTTGATCCAATATGACTGTTATGATCCCTTGATGCCCTGATAATAATTCAGAGGAAAAATTCGCCCCAATCAAAATTCCTGCGCTAATTTTTCCATCTTGAATCTGTAATTTAATATCATCATAATCTATGGCATCACTTAATACCATCATATGTGTCTCATTATTAGCAGATTTTAAACTATCATAAAATATTGAACCATAAGTACCGATATCTTCATTAGCTACAGCTACTGGAATATTAGTAATAACATTATTAGAAGGAAATATGTAACCCGTCATTATCATCATAAATAAAGGCATCAAAATTAACATAACCAACCGCAATTTACTTCGCCTAAATTCAAGTAAATCTTTCCAACATATCCAAAAACTATGCTTTAATGTACTAATTAATTTCAATTTTCGATCACCTATCGTACTCTATTTACTCGTCGTCGATGAAAACGCCGAGCTTTGCTTAAATTACTATCACTCGGTTCATCCCTTACTTCATGTCCAGTCATATGTAAGAAAACATCTTCTAAAGTTGGTTCCAAATCTTTAATATAAGTAATTTTTCCATTTACTTTTCGAACAACATCGATTATATTATCAAAAGCATCATCTCCTTTTGCTTGGATTCTAATTTTAGTATCGGAAATCCTTGTTAATTTCTGGACAACCCCAAGCTTTTGAAGAATTGATACCATCTCATTGTTTAAATTAGCAATCTGTAATTCTATTACCAAAACATCAGCTCCTACTACCTTACGTTTTAGATTTTGAGACGTGTCTAGAGCAATTATTTTGCCATAATCTATAATTGCGATTTGATCGCATAATAAATCCGCCTCCACCATCATATGAGTCGTGAGAACAATAGTAGTGTTATTTTTAAAATTTATCTCCTTTATAAATGTACGTAACTCACTTGTTGATTGAGGATCTAGCCCTAATGTTGGTTCATCTAAAAATAAAATTGGGGGGTCATTCAATAGAGCTCGAATTACATTTATTCGTTGCTTCATTCCGGTTGAAAAGGTATTAATCAATTTATCTCCCCATTGATCCATTTTTACTAACTTTAATAGTTCCTCTATCCGTGCTTCAAGCTTTTTCTTTGGAATATTATAAAGTTTCCCAAAAAGTTTCAAGTTTTCTCGGGGTGTTAGCATGTCATACATTATCATCTTTTCTGATACTAATCCAATGTTCTCCCGAATTTTATCTTCATCATGTCGTAAATCATAACCAGCAATCGTCGCATTTCCTTCCGTTGGTATCGCTAAAGTACATAACATTCGTATCAAAGTAGTCTTCCCCGCACCATTGGGACCTAATAGTCCGAAAATCTCACCTTTTTTTACTTCGATTGATATATGATCGACTGCTACTAGATCTTTGAAATTTTTAGTTAAATCAAATGTTTGAATTGCTATTTCTTCCATATTTTATACTCTTCCATAATAATTGTATACTTTTTTACTATCTTTACCAAGGCTTCTGTATATTTATCATACCAATCTATTTATAAATTCAACGATAAAAATTTATAAATCTAATTTTAACGATTTTTTCTGACACAAAAAACTTTATATATAAATAAATGATTATTTCTATATGGAACAGTTCGATATAAAACAATCAATTTAATAATATCAATAATGATTAAAAAATGAAAATTAAGAGGAAAGGTGGGTTTCTCATCTCACAAGTACATCAAATTGCAGGAAGAATATTTTCTAGAAAATTGAAAATTCATAAAATTAAAATCAATCCAGGGCAAGGGCGAATAATGTTTGCTTTATGGGAAAAGGATGGAATTTCCATACAGGATCTTGCAAAACGTACTTCATTAGGTAAATCGACATTATCAACCATGCTAAAACGTATGCGTGATGAAGGATATTTAAAAATAGAACACCCTTCTGGTAACGAGCGCACAAAATTAGTTTATATACTTGAACAAAGCAAGGAAATAGAGTCCTCATTTGAAAAGCTCGCGAAAGAGATGAATAGCATTTTTTATAAGGGCTTTGAGGACAATAATATAACTAGATTTGAGGAAGATCTTGAAAGAGTCTTACGAAATTTAAAAGAATACGAAGATTGATTGTTAAATGAATATATTGGACTAGGATATTTTTGTGCATTAATAGATTTATAGGAATATAAAAACAAAAAAGGAAACTAATTTGAACGAAACTTTGAATATTTTATTTAACTTAAAATCAGTTCGGAATTATTCCAAAAAGGAAATAAAAAAAGAAGATCTTGATTTAATTTTAAATGCTGCAATTCGAGCGGCAAATTCTGGTAATCGGCAAGTGTATTCCATTATTGTTGTGGACGATAAGGAATTATTGGAAAAATATTTTTATGGAGGAAATAAGGCACTTGTTTTTCTTGTAGATTTCAATCGTTGGTTTGATCTAGCAAGGCATTTGGGCTATTCAATTGAAGAATCCGTTGATGGAATGCGAGGTTTTACTATGAGTAGTATGGATGCGATGCTAGCAGCTCAGAATGCTGCGATTGCCGCGAAATCACTCGGAATCGGATCTTTATTTACCACAAGTCTTCATCGTCAAGATTTGTTTGAAGTCTATGAATTTTTGGGGCTTCCTGAAAAATACTGTTTTCCTTATCTTTCCCTTTGTCTTGGATATCCTGATGAAGAATCCAAACCACTGAAAGGGAGGGTTAAAAAAGGAGTTATCCATTATGGAAAATATCAATCGTTAACTCGAGAAGAACTAGATGAACAAATCGCAGATTATGATAACGAAGAAAACAATCTTGGGCTTTTTTCCGCCCAACAACAAAGAAAAGAGGAAGGTTTTGATCACTATTTAAGTTTTTACTTTGCAAACTGGTCGAAATCACAACCAAAGCACGAAATTGAAAATTTTTATGCTGCACTTCAACGATCTGAGTTATTTCAGGCTAAAAAATTTCTTAATCTTAATTAAATATTTTTTTTTATTTTTTTCTCTTTTTTTTCAGAGGAGAAATTCACGAAGTAAAAAAGTTGTCTTTTCAAAGGAATTTTCGTTGAAATCAGACTCTGAATTTACCTTTCCATTCAAATTTGACAGAAAATTAGGACAAAATTTAGAAAAACTCGAACTTTGTCTGTCTTAAAATGGAGGAAAATATAAATGAGCGAGAAATCAAAATTTCTCTTTGATTTTTAATAAAGAGAAAACTTTATTAGTAATCTTAATTCAATAACAAGTTATAAAAAAATGGAGCTAAATACTGATGGTAGTAATCACAATGTTAATAGGTAAGGTTAAATTTAACGTTTGGAAAAAAAAAAACATTATTGAAAATTATGTTGATATCGGAGACATTAAAATGTACTATGCTATGTTTGGTACTGGAGAGCCAGTTATTTTATTGCACGGTGGTATGGTGGATCATACAAGTTGGTTTTTCCAAATCAAAGAATTAGCAAAACATTTTCGGATAATTGCTCCAGATACTCGAGCACATGGAAGGACAACAGATTCAGATAAATCTCTAAGTTATCAGCTCTTTGCTTCAGATATATCTCAATTGATGGAAAAATTAGATATAAAAAAAGCGAGTTTCGTTGGTTGGAGTGATGGGGGTTGCACTTCATTGGTTCTTGGTCTAGAGTATCCCGAATTAGTAAATAAGCTAGTACTAATTGGTACTCCATATAATATATCTAATTATTATCCAGAGATCTTTGAACAATTTGGTAATGTTGATCCTAATAATTTACCTAAAGGTTATAAATTTATTAAGAAAGCGTATGAAAAAGTAGCGTCTAATCCAGATAATTGGCCAAATTTACTCAAAAAAGGAATGGATATGGCAATGCGAGAACCAAACTTCACGTTAGAACAATTGAACAACATTGAAAGCCCTTCACTTATAATCGATGGAGAAAAAGAACAACTTTACCCATTAAAAGCTATACAAGAAATGACTGATGCAATGCCTAATGCGCGACTCGAACTTATCCCAGGTGGAACACATTTAGCTCTTATGGAGAAACCTAGATTAATAAACCAACTAATCATAAATTTTTTAAAGATTGATTAAAATATTTAAAGGAATTTTCATTGAAATCAGACGCTGAATTTACCTTCACATACAATTTAGTAGAAGAAAAATTGCTTAAAATTAATCCCATATATTTGAAGGCTCAAGTATATTTGGATAATAAGGTCGTAGAAATTTCTGCGCACTATAACACAGATGGCATTTATCGGCATATCCCTCTAATGGTTCATACCCTTTTTCAATGGCCAGTTCAAGGAGATTACCCACCCCTCCTTTACCCATGACTTTGCCTATTATAGGATGTTCTCTAGGCTTAAACTCATTAATTATTTTTAATAATGAATCTTTTTTAGCATTTCCCAAACAAATACCTTGACATCCTTGGCTGAAAACCCATCCATTAGGATCTATCATATACATAGGCGCCCTAAAAATAAAACATTTTTCTGAAGGTATGGAATTCATAGGGTAATATTCTAAAAGATTCTTTATGGCTCGTCCTCTTACCTGTAATGGGCTTTTTATTATTTGACAGAACTTAAACTCATTAGAGATTCTTTTACATATCTTGTTTGTTTCGTTATTGAAAGAATTTGATTCAATTGGAGCACCTACAGTTTGGGCAATAATAACTATGGTTTCTATCTCCGCTCTATGAGCAGCTTTGATTGCGCGCTTTATATTTTCAAGAGGAATAAACTCTTGGTGGAATGCGTCAGCACTAAACCCAATTAAATTAACTCCAACCTCCTTTAGCTTTTGAGTGTATTTCTTGGCAGTCTCCTCGTCTTTACCCCAATAACCGTTCGTTGGTAGTCCTATCTTTGGAATATTAAACTTTTTTACCTCTTTAATGAGACTGATTAATAGATTATAATTTAGTAAAGGTTCTCCTCCAAAAAAATTTACTTCACTGATATTATAATTTTGAGTAACATCCTTCAAATATTTCCTTACATCCTTTGGTTGAACCGTAATATCTTCTTGATTCGGAGATGCTTGAAGCGCACAATGTTTACACTCGTTTGTACATTTATAAGATACTAGAAATGTAAGCATATTAATTGTTTTTTTCGTACTTTCACTCATATTTATATCACTTTTTTTTCTTCATTTCCTCCTTAATTTTCAAAATAGTTTCGTCAAAATCTTTAATATAACCATTCATTTTGTCTATATTCTCTTTAATTGAAACTCTCATATCCTCGAGTAGTTTGAGTCTTTCTTGAAGTGTTAAATCTCCCTTAAATTTGTCTGGTTTCATAGCAGTTGGCAACATTTGTATATTTGGCACATCTTCGTAATGTTCAAGCTCTTCAATATCAATTGAACCTCCATTTTGTATGGCAGATGACAAAAAGCGACGATAAGTCTTTCTTATTTTTCTTTGAGATTGTTTCATGAGTTTAAGCGCTTGTTTCCCCATTTCCGTAATTTCATATATTTTTTTGTTCTTTTTTTCTTCTTTTATTCTTATAAATCCTTTTTCCCTTTGATTATTTAATATCCAATATAAGGATGATGCAGTAGGTTTCCACATTCCTAAAGTGCGTTTTTCAATCTCTAATCCTATTTTATATCCATGAGAGGGGTTAATCTCAAGAATAGAAAGAACAAAAATATTTACAAAATTCTTTTTCAACACTTTTTCGAAGTTTTTGTGATAAGTTTCAACCATTTTTACTCAAACTCGGAATTAAGTTATATATGGTGAAAGCAGTATTACAGTCACCGTACTACAGTTACTGATATATTTTTTTAATATTTAAAATTTGATAGTTTGCTAAAAAAAACAAGTTTCCTCACGAATAGAAAAAAAATGTATTTAAAGACATAGAGTATTTAATTTTGACCGTGTATCTTATTCTTTATTAGTGAACTTCTTGAAATCATCTTTCCATTTTTCAGGTAATAATCCATCAAATGAATTACAGGATTATACGTTTTATCTGCCATATTTTCAATTTTTTTATTACCTTTTTCAGTCAATGCTGTTGTGATCGTTTTCCAGGTTGCGGTAGTTGTTCCATCTTCATTTTGAGTTAAGCTTATCCTACAATGCAATAATAAATCTTGTTGGAGTCTTACAAATTCTACATATTCATAAGGTTTGAATCCAGTAAAAGTCCATAAACCTTCACCTGCAGAATTAGACTTATTAGTGCGAAATACACATTTGTCTTCACCATAACCAGAATTTGTATAAATTAATTCTGAATCCCATCCAGGAATCCAATCGGCTTCACGAGCAGGACATAAAAGTGGAAATACATTTTTAGGAGTTGATTTTAAAGTTCCAGAAAACTCCTGTATTTTTCTTAAATATTTTGGTTCATTCTGTAAATATTTTTGAACTATTCTATCTGATCTTAAAGTATTAATATTTAACACCTAATTTTTTTTAATATATTTAATTCTGTGTTTAGTATCTAAACACTATGAAGAATAAGATTTTAATTATTTAAAAACATTTCTGTAATAATTGGACACTATTGTATAGAACCTAATTATTATTGTGATGCATTATTGAGACTAGTGTATCAAGAAAATCAAAAATAATTTGTTTTTCTTTATCGGATTTGGTCTCCAAGAAATTTAGATATTTTGTTTCGAGAGACTTTCTAAATTCAATTATATGATCTATTAACAATTGTCCTTTTCTCGTAAATTGGACTTGTAATTCGTTCTTTTTAGAAGGTTCAGTTTTTTTTTTAATTATTCCCTTCTTATGAAGGCGAGAGAGAGTTTGAGAAATTGCGCCCTTTGTTAAACCAAGACGTTCAGCAATATTTGTTATATTAGTGTCTTGAATATGATAAATAAACAATAATAGATGGATTTCTGAGGGATAAAGTCTGATATCTTGGTAAGTGATTTTTCTTCTTCTTTCTAAAAATGTTAGTTTACTAATGGTTTCAAAAATTTTGTTTACAAGATCTAAATTATTTTTCATATAATGTTTAGTAACTAAACACTATAAGAAAAAGTTAATGGAAAATAATTGAGACATCTAATTGGATTTAGTCAATTACCCTTAGAAATATAATAATTAAATAGGTTATAATTGATATCTTAATTAGGAATAAGTCACTATTTACCACTATAGTTAGAATTTTATTAAAGCTTTTAATAATGTCTCTGATCTGAAATCATGAGTTTAATAATAAAGCTAGCTTATTTGTTTAGTCCTTTTATTAGATTAATCAATTTGATTAGAAGGATTTTCTATCCCTACATTAGTCATTTTCGCGCATTAAAGCCATCTATTACAACTTTTAAACTAGGTTCATGGAATGATGATGCTCTTGTCCAAACGAAGTATGGTTTAGTATCTGGTTTTTCAGATAAAGGATCTTGGTGCTGGAAGGGAATTCCATATGCAGATCCTCCAATTGGTTCTCTTCGTTGGAAAGCACCACTTGATCCTACCCCATGGATCGGAACCCGCAAAACAAAAAAGTTTGGGAGTTCATCGGCACAAGTTATGCCTTTTATAGGTCCAATTGGTTCAGAGAATTGTCTTTATCTTAATATTTGGCGTCCCAAAACTCCAGAAACAAAATTACCAGTCTACTTATATATCCATGGAGGAGGAAATTCAATTGGTTCATCTGCGGATGTTTCATATTATGGTAATGCGATTGTTGAGAAATCTAACTTATTGTATATCTCAGTTAATTACCGTCTTGGAGCAATGGGTTGGTTTATACATCCTGCAGTGACAAGTAATGGTTCTCCTGAAGATATAAGTGGGAATTTTGGTACTCTTGATCTAATAAAAGCCTTGGAATGGGTACGAGATAACATAGAAGCATTTGGAGGGGATCCTAATAATGTTACAATCGCTGGGGA
>JBHLPZ010000093.1:0-11324 GCA_048885325.1 Candidatus Odinarchaeota archaeon | reverse complement strand
TTAACGTTTCCTTTTCTCAACCAGGAGTCCATCGAAGGATTATTATTGAATTATGGGAAATAGTTAATAGTATTACTGAGAAATTCTATGATAACTTATGGCTATGGTTAAATGTTACTGTTTAAGAAGCACTACCAATGATTTGTACATCTGCTATTTTGACAAATGGAGCTTGAAACGGTCCGTAAATTTCTGTTTCCTTAGATATTTCCTCAATATTTCTAAATAAATCTAATAAATTAATACCAAACATAGTTTCATTTAATGCATCTAAAATTATTCCATTTTGTATCAGGTTTCCTTGAAGTATTAACCCGGAGAAATCACCTGTGGAAATATTTGGTCTATCACCTGTATAGTCTAAAAGGATACCTTCTTTGACATTTCTTATAATATCATCTTTAGTAGACTTCCCAGATTGAAGAATCAAATTTGTAATCCCTATGGTTGGAAGAGAGTTATATGAATCACGTGCTGCATTTCCAGAACTCTCAACACCCTCTTTTCCTGCTGTGTAACTATTATGTAATAAGCCAGATTTTAAAAATTTCCCCTTATCGATAATTTTTTTGTTTTTACATGGCACACCTTCTCCATCAAACGTAGCAGATCCAACAGCCCCATCAATTAAAGCATTATCCTCAATATTTAAAATTTCTGGCCCAAGATATTCGCCTCTCTTGTCAACTAGGAAACTTCTTTTATACTGGAAAGTTTCAGCATTGATTGCTGAAGCTAATGGTCTTAAAATGAAGCTTATAACCCCCTTGGGGGTAAGAATTAGTGGTACTTTTATGCTTTTTATTTTCTTTCTATTCAAATTCCTTTTCGCATTTTTCAATGCGGTTTTAGCAACTTTTTTACCATTAATATCATTTAAATTCCTTTCAATCTGACTTTCAAAACCAAATGAAGTATCATTTGTTATTTTATCCTTGACAATAACATGTGAAGAAATAGAGCTAATTGTAGTCTTTGAGTCTATACTCAGACCATTAGAATTGAAGATAAATGTTTTATTATAATTAGATGCGAAATTCCCTGATTGGGATACTGCCATATCATCTTTATCACATATATTGATTAAATCCTCTGCATATAATATTGAATCCTCAATTGATAAATATTTTATTTCTTTATCATATAAACCATAAACAGTTTTATATACTTTATACTTAGGGGGTAAATCTTTAAAATCGGGATCTTCAGTTCCAGTTTTCATCATACTGATGGCAGTTTTAACCATTTTCTCAATATACTTTCTTTCTAGTCGATTTGTATATGCAAACCCTAATGACCCCTTTTTATTAATAACCCGAATTCCAACGCCTAGATCGCTTCCAACTTCATTATTTTTTATTGAATTCTCTTCTATATCTATATTTAGATAATCACTTAGTGAAAAATAAATTTCAGTAAATTTTGCTGTTAGCTTTTCAGCAACATTTAGTGCGTATAATGCTAGATTAGAAACTTCAGCTTTATTTTGCATCTAATTAAGTCCTCCCACAGTAATATCCTTAATTCTAATAAACGGTCCACCATCACAAACCCGTACACCTTGACCACCTTTTCCACATATGCCATCAGAATAATTAAAAGTATGCTTATTACCAATAGCTGTAATTCTTTTTAACACTTCTAAGGTCATTCCAGAAAGAGATACATCCCTCATTAATTCTTTTTTCTCTCCATTCTCAATTTTATAAGAAAATTTACATTTAAATTGAAAATTTCCAGTGGTGGTATCTGTATATCCATATTGAAAATCCTCACAAAGTACTCCAGACTTAGTGTCTTCAATCATTTCCTCCAACCTCCAATCTTTTGGCTCTAAATAGGTGAATCCCATTCTAACTTGAGGTGTTGTAGTACTCGAATTTGCCCTACCATGACCATTAGGCTCTACTGACATTCTGGATGCTGTTTCTATGTTATGTAAAAAGTTTTGAAGAACACCATTTTCAATTATCACTGTTTTCTGCGAAAGAATCCCCTCATCATCCACATTATAACTCCCATATAATTCATATGGCAAATTAAATTTTTTTCCTTGACCTAAAGTGGGATCATCAATAACATTTACTTCTTCAATTGCAACATCTTTTCCGATTTTATCCTGTAATATACTTTCTTTATTTAGAACGATATCTGCTTCACATGCATGACCAAAAGCTTCATGAATAAAAGTTCCTGTTAATTTAGGATCCATTATCACGTTAAATTTACCACCAACGGGAGATTTAGCATCTAAAAGCTCTATTGCTTGTTTCGCTGATTTTAAGCTTATATTCTGAGCTGCTTCTGTTTCTAAGATTTCAAAACCTCCAACCCCTCCTACTGAATTCATTGCATTTTGGATTAATCCTTTTCTTTGAGCATACGCAGCTGAAAACAGACGTAATATTTCGAAATCCTGGTAAACATGACTTCCATATGAATTTAAAAATAGATTTTTAGAATATCCATCTAAATAGACTGTACGGGTATTTTTTATTTCTTTAGAATATTTTGAAGAGATATTCTCATGGTTTTTTACAATTTCAATTTTATCTTTAATGTCGACTGTTTCCAAATTCTTTTTGCTATTAATTTTAAATTTTTTATTGAGTGGATCTCTTTCTTTTATGTTAAATTTAAACTTACATAGAGATTGTGATTTTCTAGCTAATTTTATCGCTTTTAAAAAACCATCTATTAAATTATTTTTATCTATTTTTTTTAAGACACAAAACCCCCATCCACCATTTATAAACGCTCTTATACCGCATTCTAAAGTCTCATATGAGCTAATTTCTTTACTTCGTTGATTTGTGAAACTTAAAGCTGTTCCATTATTTAGAGACGTTCTAATATCCCAATATTCAATGTTATTTCTAGCTAAATTTGAAAATTCTTTAATTAAGCTATCATCATATATTTTTAACTCATCAGCAATTTCCATATAACACAGCTAGTAATAATTTTTACATTTAGAAAGAAATAAAAAATAATTCTAATAAAAAGAGTGAGTAATACTAAATTAAAGAATTTTATTCTTTAAAATAGTTCAATTCAAACATTTTTTTTTGTATTTACATATTTTGTTAAGTTTTCATTTCCTTCTTTATTTTTTAGATGCTTAATAATTGTACTTGCTTGAGAAAGTGTACATTTTTTTGAGAATTTTGCTGAATTTTTAAATTGGAATGACTTATTACACTTCCAACATTTCTTT
This sequence comes from Candidatus Odinarchaeota archaeon, assembly GCA_048885325.1. Taxonomy (GTDB): domain Archaea; phylum Asgardarchaeota; class Lokiarchaeia; order Sigyniarchaeales; family SOKP01; genus SOKP01. Next base: position 8,107 of record JBHLPZ010000093.1, on the reverse strand, counting down.
GTTTTAATTATTTTATTTACATAATACCATTCTCCACAGCGATAACATCTATAGAAATAATACTTCTGAATATTCTGCATTTCAACTTACAGAAAGCGAATAAGGTTTAAAATTCTATTAAGATAAAAAATTTAGTAATTTGCTATATAGAATACATTGGAATTCATTATTAAGGATTGAATATTCTACTAATTAAAGAATAGATTGTTAGTCCTAATCAAATAAGATAGCAGCTTTTTAATAGAAAAAATAATATTCAAATCTTACTTAATTTAAATTACATAGAGTAAAGTTGAGTTATATGAGCCATAAATTTGTTCATCCGATTGAGACCCGTTATCGCACTGAGATAGCTGAATTGTTCACAGAAGAAAAAAAATTGGAAAGTTGGTTAAAAGTTGAGGCTGTTTTAGCAAAAATTCATGCAAAGTTTGGCAATTTACCTCAAGAAGCAGCAAAAGAAATTAATAAAAAAGCAAGTTTGAAATACGTGAAATTAGAGCGTGTGAAAGAAATCGATAGTGAAATACATCACGATTTAATGGCTATGGTAAAAGCGTTAACAGAACAATGTGAAGGTGATGCGGGTAAATATATTCATTTAGGGGCAACTAGTTACGATATCGAAGATACGGCATTAGCGTTACAATTAAAGGAGGCGTTAGGGAATATCAAAAAATCCCTATTAGTTTTATTGAAGGAATTGATTTTTTTAATAGACAAAAATAAAAATGTTGTTTGCATTGGAAGAACACATGGACAACATGCTCTGCCTATGACATATGGTATGAGGTTTGGCGTATGGGCTTACGAAATAAATAGACATCTTGATCGTTTAAATGAGGTAATTGAGTGTATTTCTTATGGTAAAATGTCAGGAGCTATTGGAACTATGGCGAGTTTTGGAGATTATGGTATTGAGTTACAAAAAGAAGTAATGAAAGAACTTGATCTAAATCCTGTACTAATTGCAAATCAAATAGTTCAAAGAGATCGCCATGCTGAGGTAATATTTTTAACCGCTTTAATTGGTCAAACCTTAGCAAAAATAGCTACAGAATTTCGAATTTTACAACGAACTGAAATATCCGAAATGTTCGAACCATTCAAAAAAACTCAAGTAGGCAGCTCAACAATGCCACAAAAACGTAATCCCCATAAATCTGAAAGAATTTGTAGTCTAGCAAGGATCCTTAAATCAAATGTAATTCCTGCATTAGATAATGTTATACTTGAAGATGAAAGAGATATAACAAATTCAGCAAATGAAAGAATCATCTTTGCTGAAAATTTTATATTATTAGATTTTATGGTAAAACAATTGACTAATAACATAAAAGGTATCGAATTTGATATGGACAAAATCGAAGTGAACCTTAACCTTACAAAAGGAGCTTGTTTAGCTGAAAAAATAATGGTGAACTTAGTTGCTAGAGGTATAGGAAGGCAAGAGGGGCACGAAATCTTACGGAAATCCGCTATTAAATCTAAAAAAGAAGATCGATTGATTAAAGATATTTTACTTGAAAATAATAAGATTAGAGATAAATTCACCAAGGAAGAACTGGACCTATTATTAGATCCTCATAATTATATTGGCAAAGCAATTGTTCAAACTGAAAATTTAATAAAATTTCTTAAAAATAAATATAATTTTTAAAATGAATAATAATAAAGACATTTATTCTCAGTTAGGTGTTTCATCCAAAAAGGAGGAGGTCTATAAAGCAATTGAATCTATCGATAAGGGATTATTTCCTGGTGCTTTTTGTAAAATTGTTAGAGATGTTTACAATCGAGATGAATATTGCTCCATTTTTCATTCTGATGGAGCAGGAACAAAAGCCAATTTAGCTTATATGTATTATAAGGAAACAAATGATATATCAGTCTTTAGGGGCATCGTAAGAGATGCTATTGTTATGAATATAGACGATATTTTATGTGTTGGAGAACCGGGGAATATTTTTTTATCTAATAACATTAGTCGAAATAGTCATCTAATCTCTGGAGATATCATAAGTACGATTATTAATGAATATGAATCTTATAGCAGAAAACTCTCTAATTTTGGGTTAAAAATTATTACCTGTGGGGGTGAGACTGCTGATGTAGGAGATATAGTTAAAACGCTTCTGGTTGATGCTTCCCTATTCACATCAATTAAGCGAGATAATATAATTGATGCTAGTAATATACAAAAGAACGATGTAATAATAGGTTTAGCTAGTAATGGAAAAGCTTCCTACGAGGAGGAATATAATAGCGGAATCGGAAGTAATGGATTGACTTTAGCTAGACATGGCTTACTTTCTCATGATTATTATGAAAAATATCCCGAATGTTATGATACAAATATTGATGAGAAAATGATTTTTTTTGGAAATTACTTACTAACAGACGAAATTAAAGATTTAAATATGACAATTGGAAGAGCTCTTCTTTCTCCGACAAGAACTTACCTTCCAATTCTATTAGATGTGCTAAAAAGATATAAAAAAGAAATTCATGGCATAATCCATAATACTGGCGGTGGACAGACAAAAGTATTAAAATTTGGGACTGGTTTAAAATATATCAAAGATAATCTGTTTAAACTCCCAAAAATATTTCAAATTATTCAAAAGTCATCTGAAACCTCCTGGAATGAAATGTACCAAGTTTTTAACATGGGGCATAGAATGGAAATTTATTGTAATGATTCTATATCTAAGGATATTATCGATATTGCTAAAAAATACAAAATTGATTCAAAAATTATCGGTCAATGTGAGAAATCATCCAAGAAAAATAAAAACACAGTGGAAATAAAATCAGAATTTGGATACTTTAATTTTAATTAATAATTTCATCTAGCAAATTGAATTCAGGTTAAAGATGGTTTAACATAAGTATTAGAAAATATAAAATAATAAACTTTAAAATTTTTTAAATTAATATTATGTTATTTATATTAACTAATATATGATTAATTTATGGCAAAAGCTAAGAGCTCAATAAAATTAATATTTAAGCAAAGAGCTTATTTTTTTTTAGAAGTTCTAACAATATATCTTGGCATATTTATTTTTTTTTTAGTACTCCTAATTGTACCAAATTTAATAGTAGATACAACTTCAATAGCTTATTCACCTTTATATTTTTTAGTTAGAGCTTTGCTTATTGTAGCTGCAATTCCAACTTTCCTTTTTGTTTCTAATTTTGCCTTCGAACCACAAAAGAAAGAATTAATACTAAAAGAAGATATCAGCTCTTCAAGAAAGTTTTTAGAATTATTTAATATTTCAAAAAAAAATTATAAATATCAGCTTTTGTATGGTATTCTTCTATTATTTTTAGTTTTTATCCCATTTGATTTTTTTACTTACTTATTTTTACCTGATTTGTTAGAGTACTCCACAATTGCCTTAAATGTTTATTCTCCAAGTTCTTTAAATTCTTATCTATTAGAAAATTATGGTATTTTCATCATCTCTGTGTTAATAATCCAAGTTTGTGTTTCTATATATGAAGAATCAAGAGATAGAGGATTTTTAGCTAATAGAGGGAGTGATTATCTTCATAATATGTCTGCTGTAATAATATCTTCCTTTTCTTTTGGTTTAGGTCATTTTAATTATATGTTTACGCCATATGCAATAGATTTACCTATAATTTATCCTTTAATTTGGTTTCTACAAACATTTTTTGTAGGGATAATTCTGGCAATGATTGTAATAAGAAAAAGATGGCTCTTCCCTGCTATCTTCGCCCATGCTGTTAATAATATCATCACTTTACATGCAGTGTGGAATTATTTGCAAGGTAATGACTTTTTTCCTATAGCACTTTTTTTATACTGCCCATTACTGATAATCAGCATAATATTATTAATTTTGCAATTTCCTCGGATTAAAGAAAGTTTATCAATTGGTTTTAAAGAATTTGGTTCATATTTTAAAAATAATATTAAGATAAAAGAAACTACTTCACATAAAATTGTTAGAATTATTGCAGACTTCCTTTTTGGGGCCATTATCTTCCTAATTAGTATTGTGTTAATGTAGAAACTCAAGATTATTATGGTAAAATTTGGTATAATTGCAGACACTCATTTTACTTCTAAAGATGAAAACCTCACAATTAGAAATTTAATAGTTCAATTAAAAAAAGCATTCAAAGATGTAGATGAAATTATTCATGCTGGAGATGTCTGCAATAAGTCCTTTTTACATGAATTAGAAAAAATAGCACCAACTAAATGTGTACGGGGAAATGAAGATAACATCGATAATTTGCCTTATTTTATTAAATTTTCAGTGAGTAAATACAATATAGGAGTAATTCATAAACCGCCAAAGGATATAGAAGCATTTTTTAAAGAAAATAATTTACACATATTAATTACTGGTCATACCCACCAGCCATTAATAAAGGGAACTCCTTATAATACATTAATTATTAATCCTGGAAGTCCTACTCAACCAAAAGCACCTCCCCAGAAAGAAGGATTTAAAACGCCAATAGCAAGGCCAAGTATTATTACCTTAAGTATAGATAAGGACGATATTTTAACAACTTTTTTAATTAATCTATAACATTTAAATAAGTTAATATTAAATAATAGAAAGTTCATGTATTATACAAATATATTACGCGAGAATTTTATTCAATAAATTTAATTATGTGAGTTTTCTTATGGTTAGCAGGTTAGAAATGGTCCTAAAAGAATTAAATGATAATGGTAATTTCCGAGCCTCTTTATTTTCTACTTCTACGGGATTAGTATTGGCTTCACAAAAAGCCGATGATGTTGATGAGAGAGTAATTGCTGCCATGGGTTCATTACTAAGTGATGCAGCTTATAAAGCATCTGAAGAATTAAGTTTATCACAACTTACGAGCATGAAAATAAAATATTTAAATGACTTTATTGTTTGTAGAAATATAATGATGATGGACCAAAAAACTCAATTTCTTCTAGCAGTGCTTTCAAAAGTACCTGAATCTGAAGATATTGAAAAATATTACGATCAACTTTTAGATTGGGCTGAGGATAACAGCCGTGATGATCTTGAAAAGCTTTCATCGATTTGAATTATAATATTCTTTCTTTATTCTTGGTATTATAATTAATAAGATTGTTTTTTTTATAATTTAGAAATGTGAAATTTAATTGTTATTATAATAATTAAATGAATATGAAAGCTGCTTTTATTAAAGAACATGGAGATATAGGTAAATTAATAATAGGAGAATTAGATGTTCCCAAAATAGCACCTAATGAAGTGTTAATTGATACTAAATATGCTGCTTTAAATCATATTGATTTGTTTTTAATTAATGGCTGGCCAGGATTAAATCTTAAAATGCCTCATGTTCTTGGATCAGATGGAAGTGGGATAATTAAAGAAATTGGGTCCGAGGTAACAAATTTCCAAGAGGGAGATAGAGTCTCTGTAAATCCAGGAACCAGTTGCGGAAAATGTCATATGTGTCTTTCTGGTAAACAGGTTTTCTGTAAAAATTTTTCTATAATGGGAGAATATGATTGGGGAACTTTTGCTCAAAACTTTAAAGTGCCCGAAGTGAATGTTTTAAAATTACCACGTAGCTTTGCACTTGATAAGGCGGCGGCAGCACCTTTAACCTTTTTAACAGCTTACAGAATGCTAAAAACACAGGCCAGTATGAGTCAAGGTGATATTGTGTTCATACATGGAGCTGGTGGTGGTGTGTCTTCAGCAGCAATTCAAATTGCTAAATTTTTAGGTGGAAAGGTGATTGCAACAACTAGCAATCAAGAAAAAATGAAGAAAGCTAAAGATATAGGAGCTGACTTCGTGATAAATTATAAAGAAACACCTAATTATGATAAATATGTTTACGAGAAACTAACAAATAAGCAAGGGGTAGATATTGTAATAGATAGTGTAGGTAAGGCTACATTTCAAACTAGTTTACGTTTATTAAGGTTAGGAGGGCGTTTAATTACTCCAGGAAGCACTACTGGTCCCTTAACTGAAATAGATATTAGGCATATCTTTTGGAAACATTTGGAAATAAAAGGTTCTTCTATGGGAAACCAAAGCGAATTCAGAGAAGTGATGAACTTAATTTTCAAGAGATATTTAGATCCTATAATTGATACAACTTTTGATTTTAGTGATATAGTCAAAGCTGAAAATTATTTAAGTGAAGGAAAACAATTCGGAAAAGTTCTGGTTAAGTTTCCATAAATATATTATATTAGGTTACAGAATCATAAAATTCATATATTTTATCAGCTACCAGAGATTCGTATCCCCAATAAAAATGATCTGCTCCATTTATTATTTGAAAATATTTAGGAGCTTGATAATCATTAAAATGAATCTCAAATCTCTCAAAATTAGCAATATTATCCCTATTTCCTTGTAAAAAGAATTTTGGCTTATCTGATTGAGAGAGTTTTTTAAATTTACTTCCCATAAAGTCCCAAGGAAAAGAAATAGCAGCATATGCAATAATTTTTTCAGAGTAATTAATCGTAGAACAACCAATTGCGGCTCCATAAGAATATCCGCATAAAAATATGCCTTTAACTTTTCTCTGATTTAATAAAAAATCAATACAAGCTTTAACGTCACTTATTTCACCTTTACCACTCGTAAAGTTTCCACTAGATTTACCTACCCCTCTGAAATTAAATCTTAAACTAGAAATATCCTCTTGAATGAATTTATTAAAAATTCCTGATACAACATTGTTATGCATATTTCCCCCGAATTTTCCCTTTCTAGGCTAAATGAATAGAAATTGAGGATGGGGGTGGCAAATTAAAACTACGGGAGTGTCTTTACTTAATTCTGATCGAAAATATTCTGCCTCAAGTTTAATTTCATTATTTTTTATAAATACTAATTCTATTTTTACCATAATTTTATTTAAGGTTTAATCTATAATAATAATACCATATAGAATTTCCTTCAAATGAGTTTTAATAGATTAATTATTGAAAGAAAAATTAGAGAATTTATCGAGGAAGATTGTACTTTTATTGATGTTTCATCTGACTTTATACCAGATAGCTCAACAGTTAATGCTAAAATTATTGCCAAGAGTAATGGTTATATTTCTGGTTTAGAAGAACTAGGAATCCTCTTTGAAATCTTAAAGGTAGATATTAATTTCAAAAAGAACAATGGGGAAAAGATTGAGAACGGAGATATTATTTTAGAGTTGAAAGGTAATACTAAAAATATATTAATTGGAGAAAGGGTAGGGTTAAATTTAATTACTCATATGAGTGCTATTACTACAACTACTCGAGAATATGTAAATCTAGTTAAAGCTTCAGGAAAGCATGTGAAGATTGCAGCTACACGTAAAACGATTCCAGGACTTCGAATATTTGAAAAGAAAGCTGTTCTACTGGGAGGAGGGGAAACACATCGCTTCTCCTTAGATGATATGATTTTATTAAAAGACACACATTTAAAATATTATAGCGGAGATGTGAAGAAATTACTAGTAGACGTTAAAGCAAAAGCAAGTTTTTCAAAAAAAGTTGAAATTGAAATTGAAAATATTGATGATGTCTTGATTGCAGCAAAAAATGGGGCAGATATTATAATGCTTGATAATATGTCTCCTGATCAAGTGGAGGATGCGATTACCATATTAAGGAACCATAAATTACGTGATAATGTAATAATTGAAGTATCTGGAGGAATTAATAAGGAAAATATAGTTGATTATATTATCGCAGAACCAGATATTATTAGTATAGGTAATCTAACACAATTTCCATCTACACAAGTAGATTTAACCCTTCGTTTTGATTAAATCTAATCAATGATAATTTCGTGAATAGAGCAGATTACGTCCTTGATTTTTACAATATTATTATATAAATCTTTTATACTAAGGAAGTCTCCAACAACTATAATTACTTCAATTTTCTTTTCAGCGATTCTCCAATCTGTAATAGCCTTTATAATTAAATGATATTTATTGTAAATTTCAGAAATTTCATCCGCAATTATGTCTTTAAACGGATAAACTAAATTGATTGTCATTATTTTATATCCTTCCATATTTTCAAATTTTTCCTTATTTTCAATAAATTTTACAATAGCATCTCTAA
>JBHLPZ010000092.1:0-11351 GCA_048885325.1 Candidatus Odinarchaeota archaeon | reverse complement strand
CTTCCATGTCCGATATCTTTTGTGTTGCAAAATCTAATTTAGCTTCTATTTCATTAATATTCTTCTTAGATATTTCCAAATCTTTGTTTAAATTTTTTATTTTTTCGTTTTTTTGTTTTAATTCGAATTCTTTTTGAGATAGTAGTTTTTCAAAATCCTCTATTATCTGATCCGGTTCTCTTTTTACGTAAGGCCAATCATCTGACATTTTACTTAAAATTAAACTTAGTTTGGGTTATTAGCAAAAAATTTTTGGAATTAATTATTCAATATGATTATTATAAATTCTTCTTATAAATATATCTAAATTAATATTATTAAATTATTCTTGATTTAACCATATTCCTTCAGGGAATCTTGAATAGCCTCTTCAAAGCATAAAAATGGTTTAACATTACAATCCCAATTCTCAAATGTCTCTGGAGGATAAGCATTAAAGAATTTTTCTATTACTTTTTCTAATTCCTTTACTATTTTTTTTTCTTTTTTTTTATCTGAACTATCAGTTACAAATAAAATGTTATTCTTTTTTTTCAGAAAAATTATTTTATCACTAATTACAAAGTTTGAGATGATATCCTCAAACAATCCTGTTTCTGCAAAAGTATTAAGAGATGAAATAATTGCTCCAAAAAGTTGTTCGTCAATAATAGGATCGTATTTACGATGGAATATAACTGATCCATTATTTGTCAGAATCCAGATATTTTGTAATATTTTTCCCATAATTAAAAGCATTTTTAGAAATTAAAATCTATTTATTCCATTAAATGGGTATTACTTCATACTTTTAAATAATTTGATTTAATTAAAATAATTTAAATATTAAATTATTCTTCAGAAAGTGAAACTATGTTTCTTTCCTCATCAATTTTTAGGAGTCCTTTTATTTCCATTTGTTTAATAGTTCTTACAGCTAATATTGGTGGTAGATCAATTTGTTTTTTTAGATTATCTAAATTAGAATTTTGTTTTTCCGTTAATATATTAATTATATTTAACTCCGGAAGGTTTTCATCAGAATTCTCAAGTAAAAACAATGTAAAGAAATTGTTTCTCTTGAATTCATTAATTTGTTTTTTTGCTTCTTCAAGCTTTTTTGACCATTGTTCTCTGATTTCATTAATTCGGTTTAAACCTACTTGGTCGAATTCCTTTAAATTATTTTCATTTTTTGTTTTAAATTCATCTAATTCTCTAGAATGCGCTGATAACTTATTTCTATGCTTTTCTTCATTCTCTCTTTTCTTTTGCTCTAAAACTTTCTTCTCTGATTCTTTTGCGGATAAATTAGTTTCCACTGTTTTCAATTTTGATTTTATATTTTCTAAATCTTCCTTACACTCACTTAAAGCTTTATCCAATTTATTATAAGAATCCTGCAAAGTATTAATTTCTAATTTTAATTCATTAGTTCTATTTTGTGAATCTTGAAATCTCTTATTAATATTCTCAGATTGAATTTGTAATTTGAATAATTCTGATTCCAGTTCCCGAAGCTCATCTTCTAATTTTTCATTTTCACTTTTTTCATCTTTCAATTTGAGTAAGATGCCCTTTAAGTTTTCAATGATTTTCTGGCTATTATCTTGAAATGATTGATTGGCTTCTCCACTGCTTGAGATTAAGAATAATTGCTTAATTATTTTCTCTGAAAACTGTTCGATTAAATCAAGATATATGCTCATACTTTAAATTCAACCTCCTTTTGTAAAATTATTAATCCATTTTTCTCATTGAAATTAACGGGTCCACCATCAGCTATCATCTTTCTTATCATTTTTTCTGCTTTTTGAGGATCGTAATTTAATGTTTGGCAAATAAAATTCAGGTCCATGGGTTTATCTTTTTCTAGAGCACTAATGAAGTTGAATAATTCTGAATTAAGCATTCTATTTTTTATTAATAAATTTATGGCATTAGTTTTAATTTTAATAGGTTTAAAGGAATCTAGTTGTTTATTATAATCTTCCTCTAATCCAGCTTCTACTATCTTTATTTTTTTATTCAATTCTTCTTCTTTTTTCGTTAGAATTTGGTTATATCCTACTTTCAAAGCGTTTATTTCTTGAATAATCTTTTCATCTGCTTTTGATATTTCTTGGACTTCTTTTTCTACTTTCTTCCAAAATCCATTGATTTCTGATTCCAAATCCTCAAGAAGTAGTCTCTTTTTTTCAAGTTCCTCATTAAATGAGTCTTTTATAGATTGGATATCTTCTAATTCTTTCTTCTTCAATTCTAAATTTTTTTGAATTTCTTCTTGTTTTTTAGATAATTCATTTACATCTGGTTCCAATTTCGGAAATTCTTGGTTTAATTGAAAAATTTTTTTTTTTAAAGACTCAATATTATCTTTATTTGATTTAATTTTCTCAATATAACTATTTTTTGCTCTATTAAACCTTTCTATCGCATCAAATATTTCATTTGGTTCTGCTTCTAATCTGAGCTTATTATCCTTTATTGAATCATTAATTTTTTTTATAAAAATAAATATTTCTTGTAAATTTGGAATTAATTCAATAATTTGAGACATCTTTTTTCCAACTTAAAATTTGACTAAACTTTCTAATAATATAGAAAAGTGCGGTTATTAAAATCTTCTTATTTAAAAAGGTATTGACAAATTTAGGTATCTAAGAAATAAAACATTAAAATATGTATTTCTATGAAATTTTATTTATTTCAAAAAAATTAGACTTTTAATTTCCAAGTACAATAATCTTCAAATAATATACCGAAGTTACTGATTCGATATAATATTTTTCCTTTTTCAGTCTCATCTATCAAAAATTTTGCTTTACCAAGATTCCTGATACCTCTCATTATCCTGATTATTCTCATATGTGGAATATAAAATGGAAATATTCTTTTTGTAATTCCAATCTCATCGGGCGCCATCCAACCTTTATTTTCGTCCTTATACAGATACAAAGTATGGATAATTTTCATTTGATCTTCATTTAATTGATGATGAATTTCATCAAAATTCGTTTTTTCCTTTTGATAGCGTTGCGGGAGTTCTTTTTGGTTGTATATTATATTTTCATCAAGTGATTCCATTTTAAAAATGTCAATAAACACAGAAGAAATGTTATAAGTATTTTCATTCTCACTCCAAAAATTTAAGTCTTTTTCTAGACTAAAACTGATTTCATTTTGAATACAACCTCCGTAGAAAAAACAATATAATATTTTTTTCTCAGATAATGACCCTAATCTTAATAATAAACCCATTATTTCTAATCTAGTTATTAAATTATCTTCAATCAAATCTTCATCAATGATGAAGAAGCCATTAGGTTTTCCTTTAAAATTATCTTTCAATACCCTAATTAATTTATCAATGAGAATTTTATCATGAATAATATCATGTTCAGAAAAATAATAGTTTGATTTCGATGCTTTTAAAAGTGAGCTGAAATAATCTTTATAGAGAAATTCCCTATAAACAAATTGAGACGCTTCTTTAATTGTATTAACTGATACTTTACTTTTCATTTTTAAGGTCATAATGCATTTAGGATAGCTTAAAATCAATCCAATTAGCCTTGGTACATTCATGGATATAAAAAACAAATGTTTAAAAAAATCAGGCACTTCATCAAACAGGATATTTAATGTTTTAACATCTCTAAAGATGTCAGCTAATTCAGAATTAAGTCTTTTAAATACTAATTGGATTGTTGTGTCAATACCTTTTTGGAGTCTGTTCTCATGAAGTTCATCTGTATATAACTTGCAATAATCTAATTCTATAGTTTGATAATCTTGTTGTTTTTTCAAAGAACCTGAGTAATAAAGTTTAGGATAACATGCAATACAAAAGCATAAATCATTAACATTTCTAAATAAGGGTTCAACAAAACTTTCGATAATAATTTTCTGGTTAACGATTGAAATTTCCGAGAAATCATCTATAAGAAAATGAACATAATTTAATGGAAAATCTTTAATTAATTTTAAATCATCAAAAAGTTCTTTAAATACTTGTATATCGAATAAATTTTTAAAAATATTTGAAAGCTCTTCATTTTTTCCAGATTCAAATAATAATTTCTCGTTATCACTGTGGTAAGATATTTCCTCTATACTTGTTTTTAAATTATTAAAGTAACTTTTAATTTCATCGTTATTAACCTTTAAAATTGGGGAATCTATATTTACTAAATTATTTATCTGTTTATTAATAAGATCCTCAATTTTAAGAAACAACGAATCACTTATAACACCTAACTCTCTCAACTCATCATAAGTAATCTCGACTTGTCTTATTAATTCTATATTAAGATTTCTAATAAGATAAATAAGATCTTCAATAGTATCTCCTTTTAACGAGATTTTATCAAGAACATTTAAGAATAAATTTTTGATTTCAATATATATTGGGAGAACCATCTTTTCTTGTTTCAAATAATCCAAATCTTTTTTTATGAAGAAAGATTCAAAACACTCTGTCCTTGCTCTTTTTAAAATAGTAGTTTTACCGGTTCCTCTCCTACCGATTAAGAAATTTACTTTTTTTTCTTTTATTGATTGAAAAAGAGCTCTAATACAAATTTCGTCAGGAATGAGTTGGACATAAGCTTTCTTTTTTTTTAACATCTCGTCGTATGTTTCTTTTTCAATGTTATTGTATCTTGCCATATCTTTAAAGACTTCAATTACTTTATCGATATCCTTATCTTTTAAGTTATTTAATGACATTAACTCCACTTTATAATAATATTAAAATTAACTTATTTATTCGATGATTCTAAATGATAGTAATATTAAGTAGTTTAACAATTGTTTCTTTAAAAAAAATATTGAAAAATTTAAAAAAATAAAAGATATGTTTCAATTTATATTATGGCTATCCTGAAATTTCCCAAGAGTTATAAGTCTGCCATTTTAAAATAAAGATCTACTTTATCCTTAAATTTATCAAAAAAAGATACATCGCCATCCCAGTTATTAATATCTTCAAGACTGAACATATCATCAAAAATGTCAGCAATAATTTTAGTAATTTTTTGAATTCTCTTATCTTTTACTTCCAAGGGAGATTTGCAAACAAGTATTATCTCATTTTGAACACATGTAGTAAACGTATATTTATCATTTCCTACATTTAGTGATTTTAATTGCCCTTTTGATACTTCTTTAACGAAAACTTTTATAGCAGAGATAAAACTACCTAACAATGATTTATCTACGCCCCCAATTCTGGCAAAATCAACAATAGGTATACCATCTTTAGAAAAAATCCAAATTTCGTCGAGTATTGAAGACATTCTTTTACAATTTTATTTATTTTTCTTTTTTTGAGACTGGTTCTAGAAGAATTGTTTTATAAGTTTTAAAACTAAGATTAATGACAATCAATACAAATAATGCCCCAAAAATATAAACAATAGCAGTCATAACAGCAATGAAATCTAGCATATTTAGTGCCAAGAATATGATGTTAAAGACATATCCGAAAAGAAATAGAATTATCAACAACTGTATTATTATCCATTTCTGATTAATCTTAGACCCAGGGAACAAGCCTTTTATTTTTGTAATAATGTATAAACTAATTACAAAAAACGCAGCTCCACTAATAGAACATATAAAACTAAAAATATATACCATATCATCCATCGATATCTACCATTTATTAGACTTTTTTATATTTTAATTATTTAATCTTTTTTATAAATTTAAAATTATTTTTCTATATTTGTAAAAACTTAGCTACTATATCAAAAGATATAATATTGAATTATTACTTTACCTAAATTTACTAAATACAATTCTTTAAAAATTCAATTTTTTTTTTCAAAATTCTTGATTTTTTAGACTTTTCTTGTCCTAATTTGTTCAATATCTCCAATGACTTTGTTAAATATTTAAGTGAATTCGAGTAATCATATTTTGCATAGCATACTCCTGCAATATTATTAAATAAGTCTGCTTTAAATGCAAGATTATCCATGCCTTCCACTATTTTTAATGCACGTTCAAAATAATTCATAGATTCGTGAAAATTTTCTAAAAAGTAATAAGTTTTTCCTATGTTATTAAGTTGGGCGGTTTTTAGTTCTTGGCTATTTAATAATTCAGAAACTTGAAGTGCATCTCTGAAATTCTCTAAAGCTTTAAAATACTTTTGTTGATCATAATAAATGTTACCAATTTTATCAAGGAACCACACTTCTTCATCTAAATGCCCAATTTGTTCATTTATCTGATGACCAATTTCTAATAATTTCAGAGCTTGAGTGTAATTTTCTAATTTATAATAACACGTTCCTAAATTGTTAAGACTAATAATTCTGCTATTCAAATTGTTTACTTGGTTTAAAGTCCCGTATGATAACTCAAAAAACTTTAAAGCTTCAGCATAATCTTCTTTTTTAAAATAAATTACAGCAATATTATTAAGGTAAACCGCTTTATTTTCTAGATCTCCTAATTTTTCAGCAATTTCTATTGCTTCTTTATATTTTTCGAGTGCATCATTATACTCTTTCTTATCCTCATAAAATTCTAAAATTTCATTAATAAAAACGATTTGTCCTGGAAAATCGTTTAACTCCTTACAATGTTCTAATCCTTTCTCAAAAAAGAACATTGATTCTTCAAATTTTTTTTGAATTTTATAAATTTCTCCAATTTCATACAAAAAAATGCATTTTTTTTCTAAATTATCTATATCATTAGAAAGATTAAGAGACTGATTATACCAATTTAAGGCTTCTAAAAGGTTATCTTGGTTTTTATATACTTTTGCTATTTTGCCAATACACACGATTTCTTTCTCAGTATCATTTAAAATTGTTGAAAGATTATAGGCTTCTTTAAATTTCTCTAAGGCTTTTATATCGCGCTTTTGATCATGGTAAAGGTTACCTAAATTATTCAAAACAGAGATTTTTAATAAATTATCTTCATTTTTACCTAGAATACTTAAAGATTCTTCGAATTTTTCCAAAGCATTATCATATAATTTTTGGTTTAAGTAGACAACGCCAATTTTTTCTAGAGTTAGGGCCATTATTTCATAATCATCGAGGTTAGAGGCATAACTTAAACTCTCATAAAATTTCTCTAATGCTTCAGAAAATTCCATACGACTAAGAAAAATCCCTCCAATTTCATTAATAATTTCTATTTTTTTCCTAACATTGCCAAGTTTAGTTTCAATTAGAAGAGCCTCCTCAAATCTTTCCATAGACTCCTTAAAATATTGTAGTTTCTTATATAAAATTCCAAGCCTGAATAAAACATCAACAATTTTCCTTATATTTTTCAACTCTTTATGAATTTTTAACTCTTTTTCATAAATTCTCACCGCTTCTGTGTAATTTTTTAATTTTTCCTGAATTAACCCCATTTTAGAAACAGATAAAATTTTTTTAGATAAATCATTGTTATCTTCTATTAGCTGATCTCCTTCAGAATAATATTTAAGGGCTTTTTCATAGGCACCACGGGATTCCCAAATTGAGCCTATATCAAAGTAGACACCGATTTTATGAGGATTATTTTTAGGCTCCCTTAAAATTTCTAAAAGTTCCTCTCCACACCTTAATGCTTCCTCAAGCATATTATAATGAATATATATCTTAAGAGGAATTATTTTTTTCATGATAAAATCTGGTGAATCAAGATTGGATCGTATCCAATTTTTCAAATCT
Organism: Candidatus Odinarchaeota archaeon; assembly: GCA_048885325.1. Classification (GTDB taxonomy): domain Archaea; phylum Asgardarchaeota; class Lokiarchaeia; order Sigyniarchaeales; family SOKP01; genus SOKP01. The sequence goes on along the minus strand of JBHLPZ010000092.1, from coordinate 3,681 downwards.
ATAGAAATCCCATTTTGCTCTATATGTTGTTCAAGGACAAAAAGTTTTTTAAAAAAATTAGTAGTATTTGCGTTGATTCTGTAAATATTAATATTTTGATGATGATTTTTAATCTTTAAAAGATTTTCATCAATTATATCAAATTCTATTTTTATGTAATGTGAATCTTTATCTATTTCATAAACTTCCGTCTCTGTATCATCTGAAATATGGTTTATCTAAACTATCTACATCTCTAAGCATTGGGAGAATGTCGAGGTCGTTTTTTCCTGAATACCCCATGACAACTAATGAACCTCCACTTAATATCTTGTTTAAAAGTGGTTGCTTGTATGGTTCCAATTGAAAAAGTGAATTTCCCTTTTTATTTTTACCAATTTTTTGAATAGTATTTATTAAAGGTATGATAGTATCTTCACCAGTGATAATATTTTTTATTGAGCCATGTAATTTGTATAGAAACAGCTTACCTTTTTTTAATCCTTTATCAAAATTCTCATTTTGTTTATAATCTTTTTCTGTAATAATTGGTATTATTTTTCTTTTAGAAATGTTAGAATGTACTAGTGCATCTTCAATTAAGGAATCAAAATTTGTAGTCATTACATTTTGACCTTTTTTAATCATATCAGCAAGAAAATAATGTAAATAATTAGGTTTTGTATTAATTTCAAACACGTTGTTTATCTTTAGTTCTGGATCGAAATGGCAAATAATATCAAGCAATGTTTCAAGAGTCAATTCTGGAATGTTTAAGATTTTTTCAATTTCGAAATCTTCACATAGAAATTTCACAATGTACTGAATCATTTTATATCCATCAGGTAAAGATGATGGAGCCTCAACAGAACAGCCAGCACCAGCAAGAAATATAACCTTCTCATCATTTTCTAACAAGTGAGAAATAGTTTGAATGATTTCTTTCATTTTTACTATGATGATATCCGATTTTATAAATAATAAAACTCCTTCTATAAATATTTTTGTTCAATAGATTTCCAATTTTTTGAAGGATAAGCACTATCTCTCTAATTTGAACAAAATTTTATAAAATTACACAAGGACGTATCATTATGAAAAAATATACGGTTTAAAAGTGTTTAAATATTTTCTAGTAGTAAAAAATTCTTTTTATGTGACAATTATTGAAAATTTTCGTTTGTATAAAGCAAGTTCCTGGAGTTTCTGAAGTAAAAATTGATCCCAAAACAAATACATTGATACGATCTGGAATACCTTCAATTATAAATCCACATGATAAACATGCAATTGAATTAGGACTTACTATCAAGGAAAAACATGGAGGAGAAGTTATTGCTATAAGTATGGGACCTCCTCAAGCTGAACAAGCTTTACGTGAAGCACTATCTATGGGTGTTGATAAAGCTTATCTTTTGACTGATAGAGCGTTTGCGGGAGCAGACACTTTAGCTACATCCCATACATTAGCTTTGGCAATTAAAAAATTATTGAAGGAATCAAAAAAAAGCGATACTTACTTGGTTATCTGTGGAACGCAAGCCATTGATGGAGATACTGCTCAAGTTGGCCCTGAATTAGCAGAGGAACTTGATATACCTCAAATAACATATGTGTTAAATTTTGAATTAAAAGAAGACAGAATTATATTAGAAAGAGTTTTTAGAGCTGAAGAAGTAGTTATAATTGAAACTAAATTACCTGCCTTAATTTCAGTTCTTAAAGAAATAAATAATCCGAGAAATCCTGGAATAAAAGGGATTGTTGATGCCTATGAGAAAAAGAAAATAGTGTTTTGGAATTCTAAAGATCTGGAAGCTGATAAAAATAAAGTTGGGTTAAATGGCTCTATGACCGAGGTTTGGAAGATCTTTATCCCCGTAAGAAAAGGAGAACATATCAAGCTTACGGGCACAGTTGAGGAAATTTCAGATGAGTTAGTAAAAAATTTAAAAGAAGATAAAGTGATTTAGGAGGAGATCAATATAAGTATAATTATTGAAGATGATTTGTGTACTGGTTGCGGTAATTGTGTTTTAAATTGCCCTTATGGAGGAATTGAAATAATTGATGATGTCGCGGTAGTAATTACTAGTGAGTGTAACTTGTGTGGAGCTTGTGTAGATGTATGTCCCGTTGAAGCTATTATATTAGAACGTGAAAAATATGTAGATAAGGTTGATAAAAGTCAGTATAAAGGTATTTGGGTTATTGCAGAGCATTATAAAGGTGTTATTCATAAAGTTGCTTACCAATTATTAACAAAAGGAAGAGAACTAGCAGATATTTTAGATGTAAATTTGACTTTGGTTTTATTAGGAGATAAATTAGATGCTATTCTAGATAAATTTGGAGAATATGGGGCTGATGAAGTCATTTACGTAAAGTCTAAATTGTTGAAAAATTATTATTCTGATTTGTATGTAAAAACTTTAGCGGAATTAGTTATAGAATGGAAACCAGAGATTGTTTTAATAGGTGCTACACCAACTGGTAGAGATTTTGCCCCTCGAGTTGCAAAAAGATTAAATGCTGGTCTTACTGCAGATTGTACTGGTCTAGATATTGAAAAAGACACCAGGAATCTTATGCAAACTCGTCCTACATTTGGTGGAAACATCATGGCAACAATTCGAACACCTACAAGTAGACCACAAATGGCAACTGTCAGACCAGGAATCTTTAAAGCAATCGCAAGTGAAAAAAAGAAAATAAAAATCACAATATTAGAGAAAGAATATAAGGAAACAGATTCTGTTGCTAAAATTGTGAAAGTGATTAACAAAGAAAGAAAAAAAGTTAATTTAGAAGAAGCAGAAATAATAGTAGCTGGAGGAAGAGGCGTAGGCTCAAAAGAGGGTTTTAAATTAATTGAAGAATTAGCAGAAATTCTTAGAGCTGAAACAGGGGGTTCAAGAGTAACTGTGGAATTAAATTGGCTTGACCCAGATCGGCAGGTTGGGCAAACTGGTAAAACAGTTTCACCAAATCTTTATATTGCATGTGGAATTTCTGGTGCAATACAGCATCTAGTTGGAATGCAAAACTCCGGAATAATCGTGGCAATTAATAGAGATCCAAACGCTCCAATCTTTAATGTTGCACACTATGGAATTGTCGGAGACCTTCATGAAGTTATTCCAGTTTTAATTAAAAAATTAAAAAAGGCAAAGCTAGAAGAATAACTTCTTTTTCTTGATTTTACAAAATCTTTATACCTTTATCCATATTTTTAATCCTATTGTAATTTTATTTGGATTTTTATATTAAATTAAGTAGTTATAATATAGATAGATTTTAAAAAAGAAAAAAAGTTGTAATGGAATGATTAGAAGCCAATATTTAGTGGAGGAATAAATTATGGCAAAATTAAAACATTCCACTACATTGATAGAAAAAACTTTTTTTCTACAATATTCACAATAGTGACCCAACTATAAAAAGTTTTCGTCGATTTTATAAACGTTATATTTAAATATTTGATAAATTTACTCTTTATAAAAGTATTTGAAATACTTTACCTATTATTTTAGAAACATATTGCTACTTTTTTATAGAAAAGCTAAGTACACCCATAAATTTAATTTAAAAAAAAAATTTTTCTCAAATTTCAGAGGATATTTTGTACTTTTTTTGAAAAATAGAATCCCAATTTGAACACAAATTTTTTAATATTGAAGTAACCTACCACTACAAAATATA
>JBHLPZ010000091.1:0-11739 GCA_048885325.1 Candidatus Odinarchaeota archaeon | reverse complement strand
GTATTGTCTTGTAATTTTAAGATAAAAAGGATTAATATTAGGCTAAAAGGTAATTCTTAAATATATAATCCATACTTTTAATCGTTAATATCGAATCATTTTTAAAAATTAAAAACAGGGTTATTGGGTTAAACTTGAAAGGACTAAAAAAATTTACACTTTTGAATTTAATTCTATTAATATCTATGTTAGGTTTGATTTCTCAACTTAATTTTTCTAATGCTCAAGGTAATGAAGGCCAGTTATCCTTCGAAAAAAAGTTTCAATTTTTTGAATTTACAGAAAAAGCTGGTGAAATCATTAATACAAGCTATATAGATATACCTTTACCATCCTCAACTTGGAATCTTACAGATATTGAATTAAATTTTACTGATATAAAATTGGAGCGCGAGATAAAAGTAATTGAAGATCAAGAATATGGTAGTAATTATCTTTATCATTCTAATAAAAATTTTAAAAGATTAGGCTTAGCTGTACAAATTTCACTGCCGGAATCCACTAAAATCTATGGTTTTTATATTAAGGGTCGAAATAGTTCTCTATTAAAAGAAAATATAAGAGTGCAAATTAGAGGATATAATGAAGCAGAACATCGACCAAATGAAACCCTATATGGAGATGTTCCTCTTAATATGTCTTCTGACCCTCATTGGTATTATCAAGATTTCTCATCTCTTGATTTAACTCTTCCGAAGGGTAATTATTCATTAGTATTAAATGGCTCAGCAATTATTAGCACAACCTCTAGATTCTATTGGTATATAAATGAAATTTATCCCTTAATTCCATACTTATATACCTCAGATTATTATAATTCTTGGTCATTAGGAGCTATTAATTCAACTTTTTTATATAAAATAAATCAAAAAGTAGAAAGAGCATTTAGTCCAGAGGAATTAAACATGACAGTGGGTTTAAATACCGATAAATTCCTGGTTCCACCCTCAGGAAATTTAAGAATAGAAAATTTAAACTATTTTCCTGATTCAGAAAATCTTGAAATACCAATTATAATAAATCAAACTATAAATTTAATTTTTAATCTCAGTTATCATATTGATTTAAAGAATGAGTTTGCAACAGAACCGGGACAAGGCTCAGTTTTAATTAAAGAAGGTGATGAAAGTATTTGGACAATTTCACCAACATTTAATAAGGTATATACAAATTATTCTGTTATGTTTTATTATCCTTCTAATTGGGATAATTTAACGATTTTTAGAAATGATATAAATATAACTTCATTGATTTATTTTAATTCAACTGAAAAATCAATTCTTTTTAAAAGTAACGTTATAATTGATGGTGCAGGATGGGAAATAAAAGCAAATTCTCCAAATGTTCCTTTTAATCTAAATATACCTCTTATTGAATATGGACCCGGACAAGAATTAAGATTTTCAATTCAAGCACCAGTAATGCCAGGTAATTATACATTTTTATTATTTGCTCCTGATTATTATGAAATTGTTAATGCTCGGCAGAGCTTGTCATTACCCTCAGAAGAAAACATATTTAACTATACATTCTCCACTCATCCTTTAGAAGGAGAATATTATGCATATATATACTTTTTCGATGGAATAAATGCTGGTATAGAAACGGTTACATTTATTATGACTATTCCTTTTACAATTGATCCCTTAACACTATTTCTTATTATTTTAGCATCAGTAATTGGTATATCATTAACTCTCTCTATTGTAGTAGTTGCTAAAAAGCATAAAAGGAAAATTGATACTTATAAAGAAGAAATATTCAATAAATGCATGGATATTTTAAATCTAAACTACATCATGGTTTCTGAGAAAAAATCCTCATTAAATGTATATGAACAAGTATTCATCAAACAGAAACTTGATCCCACTCTTATTTCTGGATTTTTATCAGCTATACATTCCTTTGGAATTGAATTAACCAATAGTGATGAGAAAACGCAAACAATCAAGCTGGAATATAAAAACTTAAAAGTTTTAATGTCAGAATTTAAAGATTTTAGAATAATTATAATTATGAATGAATTACCCTCGCAAAAATTCTTAGATTCAATAAATAATTTAGCTCTTGATATAGAAACACAGTATAGTAGATATCTTGAAACTTTTAGGGGAAATATAGAACCCTTTAAAGGAATTGAAAATCTACTTAAAAAGCATTTAAACACCTCCTTTTTATATCCATTAAAAATAGTAAAAACGGGAAAAACTAAAATATCTCAAACAGAAAAAATGATGATTGGGCGGGCATTAGAATCAATGAAAAAAAATAATCAAAAATATTTCTATATAACCCATATTATGGAAATAAAAGCATGTGATTCTAAGGATATTGAAGCGATATTTAATTTACTTGATAAGAATATCTTTCAACCAGTTATTTAAATAACTTATTTTTATAAACTTTATATTACTCCAAATCTCATAATTAATTTATACAACTTAAGTATAATTATATTTAATCCTCATAATCAAATGAAATTTTGAATTAGATTAGGCGAATTTATTGAGTATTATTATTTTAGGCGGATGTGGAGAAATTGGGAGGTATATTGCTAAGGATTTGGTTGAAAGCGGTTATAAAGTAACCATCACAGATATTCGGGAGCGTGAAGGAAAATTTCTTGCCAAAAAATTGGGATCTCGGGCAACATTTTATAAACTGAATATACGCCAATTAGATGTATTAATCGAAGCGTTAAAGGATTATAAAGTAGTTATCAATAATATTGGACCTTATTTTGAATTTGGAGACTGGATTCCGAGAGCTGCCATTAACGCTGGTATCAACTATATAGATATCTGTGATGACCATGATGTGAGCTTCAATCTTTTAAATTTACATAAGTATGTTGTAAAGGAAAATCTTACCTTTTTAATCAATTTTGGTGCATCCCCTGGTTTAACTAACATAATGGCTAAAATTGGAGCAGAACATTTAGATAATGTCAATTCTCTAAGAGTGTTATGGTATGAAGACACTGGTGAAACTATTGGTCTTGGTCAATTGATGCATTGGACACACATCGCAATGGGAAAGGTACCTATCTATAGAAATGGGGAATGGGTCAAAGTTAAAGCATTAACAGAACGAGAACTTATCAAATTTCCCGATCCTTGTGGTTCAGTTCCAACTTTTTATGTTGGTCACCCTGAGCCAGTAACTCTTCCTCGCTATATTAGCACGAACGAGGCAATTTGTAAAGGGGGAATTTTACCAGAATCTGATATAATGCTAACAAAAACAATGGATAAACTCATCATGGTTAAAAATATCAAAATAATCAAACTAGTTAGCAAGTTCTTTTTAAAAATTCTTCCACTTTTAACCGGTAAAACAGAAGAAAGAGAGATCATATCTGCGTTTAGAAGTGATGTGATTGGATTAAAGGAACGGAGAAAGCAACACTTATCATATTCAGTTAGTGGTCCTGTTGCTAAACTAACTGCAACACCCGCCTCTATTGCTGCTCAAATGCTATTAAAAGGTGAAATAAAAAATAGGGGTGTTTTTCCACCTGAAGGATGTAGAGATTTAAATTTAACTAAATTTAGAAATGAACTTGAAAAACGGGGAATTCATTTTATAGAATCTCATAACTGATTTGAAGCATTATTTTGAGAATTATCACTTTAATTCCTTATCGGGTTGAAATACTCCTTTCTTAATTAAACTAAGAATTGTTTCATAATCTTTTGGAGCATATACATTATCTGGAAGAAGATAGATAGCATAAAAATACTTAAAATTATTTTCTATCATAAATTTTGATGCTTTTTCTACCATTTCTTTTTCATCTTGAGTGAGTTTTATATCTTTAGATATTGAAAGCTTTAAAGGATAACGTATAGATAGATTTAAGTCGCTATCTATTAATTTCTGGATACTACGAAATGGTTTAAGGTTTCCCTCGAATTTATCTATAACTTTTCCATAATATTTATAGATATGGTAAGCTAAAGATTCAATGGCATAAAGAAAATTTTTAGAAGGATTACTCTTCATAATAACTATCAACCTTAAATTAATAAATTCAGTCATTATAATGAAAGAGTTTTTGTAATCCACTTTAACAGTTCTGGAGTCTTTAGCACCCTCTATTACCTCAACTCCGAAATTATGGATAGCTTGAAGAAATCCTGAAATTAAAGTAGGATCCACTTCTTTTTCTTCAAAAGATTTGGAAAATAAATCAATCCCTGTTATAGCATCTAATACTATCACATATTTTAAATTTAAAATGTCATTACATTGTTCTAAAATTTGTTTTAATTTACTTCTGCGGTTTGATTTAATTTTCCTTATTGCAACATAGCTAGATCCCCCAATAACTCCACCACTGATTAAAATTAGACCAAAAGTCAAATATAAAGAAAAATCTCCATTAGCTGTTGGAATAGTATTGAGAGAAATAATAAAAACTTGAGATTGAACTCCAGCATCAGTTTTATTATTCCAAAAAATGTAGGCGATATAATTTCCCTCAATAGAATTTGATGGAATAGTATAGGAAAATGTAGTTCCTTGGGATGGTATTTCTTTTGTCATTTGATACTCTTCCAAACCAATTGGATCAATAAGTAAAAATGTGTAATTGCCAGCTAGAGGTGAAGTGATAGAAAAACTCAATTCTTGTCCAGTAATATAGTTAGTTTTCGGAGCATAAATATTAAATTCTATATTGGGAGAAGTTGCTAGAATCTCCCAAAAAGCATAGTTTTCAATGAAATTATTTGGAATTATTATAGAATAATTTATAAGATCCATTGTAATATTTGAAGATATATCAATCCCATTTTTCAAAACTTTTAGATTAGTCCAACTTTTTGGATAATTAAATTTGACTGTATGATAATCTGAAACTTTTGTAATTTCTGGATTTATATTCCATTGATTTGAATTGTTGAATTCAACATTTACAGAGCCAACAGCCTTAAAATAGTTATTAATAGTAAGATTATAGAGGAGATTGAATTCTAAATTGTTAGTTTTATTATTTTTAACCTTAATTTTAATGGTTTTATTATTAGGATGATAGTTGATATTATCTTTTTTTAGATAACCTTTTCCTCCAGCATTTCCATTTGACACTTTAAAAGATTCTCCATTAATTTGTGCACTCATATTAATTTCTTCTGGAAAGATAGATTGATTTAACTTTTGATTTAATTTTACCAAGAAAGGTGTTTTTGGAGAATCTAATATCCAAATACTTCCATCATAATATGAAGTATTCAAGCTAGAATATTGAGGATTTACGTCATTATAATGCCAATAATAGTCTGAATTATCAGATGGTAAAAATTCTGTTCCATTAAGCACTAAATAATAATTACCTGGTATTAGATATAAAGGATCTTGAAATTTTTGATTATACCAACCTAAAGTTGTGGATATATTTAATATTGTAGAAGCATTAATAATTTGATTAGGAGTATTATCTATTGCATTATATCCATTAATTTGAATATATAAAATGCTAATCGGGTTATAATTCTCAACATTACCATAAATTTGAACACCGTAAAGAATAATAGAATCTAATATCTTCAACTGAATTCCAAACGCTTGAATAGATTTACTTTTATCCATCAACCTTCTTTGACCTATATCGTTATCTTCAATAATTTTAGATTCATTCCCAAAGTCTATATTAGTAAAATTTAATTCTATATCATCAACAGACCAAGATGAATTAGGTAAATCAAAATCAATTGAACTTACATTCTCAGAATAACCCTCTAAAATTGAGGATTCTAACATTTCAAAATTAAGAGATATGGACTTACTCTCGTGATTACTATTTAAAGCAAAGCCTTCTTTAATACTAAAGATAAATATAAATAAGGACATTATGGCACAAATGAGAACGACCTTTCTTAGAAATATCTTAGATTTCATACTGAATTTTTTGATTTCTAAGTTTAATTGATATCTTTTTAATTAAAAAAATTTTGGTTTATATAATAAAAATTACAAATTGAAACCATCCTAAATTTTATTTTCTATTCTAAATTTCCTTGAATTAAATTTAAATTATTTTTACCTTTTTGCGTTCTTATGAGTGATCCTAAGGAAAAAATGAATGTCCTTTTCATTATTACAGATGCGCAACGCGCTGATCATCTGAGTTGTGCTGGGAATCCCATAGTGAAAACTCCTAATCTTGATAGGCTAGCTAGTGAAGGAATTCGATTTACGAATCATTACTGTACAAATCCAATATGTATGCCTAACCGAGCTACGTTAACCACAGGTGTGTATCCTAATGTACATGGTGTCAGGAGCAATGGGATAAATCTACGACAAGATATACCAACAATAATTCAAACATTAAAAAAAAGAGGATGGTATACTGCAGCTATTGGTAAAATACATCATCAATATTGGCTTGGACCATTCCGTCACAAGAGTAGATCTGCGGAAAGTTTAACTGATTGGGCCATAGCAAAAGATAAAACATATCCCGTTAGGGATAATTTCCCTCTTCCTTATTATGGGTATAATGAAGTAGAATTAGTTTCTGGAAACGGTACGGTTTGTTCAGGTCATTATATTCAGTGGTTAGAAGAGAAATCACCAAAATATGCCGAAGAAATGAAAAAAAGGGTTCGAAATTATGATAATCTTTTTAGTCTTTTTTGTGATGAGATTCCTGAAGATTTATACAATACTACTTATGTGAAAGAACGTACTATTGCATTTTTAGAGAGGTATGCAAATGGAGATTATGGTAATATGCCTTTTTATTTACATTGCTCCTTTCCCGACCCACACTATCCATTATATCCACCCAAACGTTACCAAGACATGTATAATTCTGAGAATATCATACTTCCTCCAAATTTTTATGACATTAAAAACTTATATAACCATAAATTCTTGGGTTATCACTTAAGGAATCCGCCTTTTAAAAAGGCATTCTTACGCGAATCTGCAGAGGAAGAAGTACGGAAGATTACCGCAATAACATATGCAGCAATAACATATGTAGATTATTGTATAGGTCAAATTATCGCTGCATTGGAGAAGTTAGGTTATTCAGATGATACGATTATAGTTTTCATGAGCGATCATGGAGATTTAATGGGAGATCATGGTTTACTGTTTAAAGGTCCTTGTCCATATAATGGAGTTTTACACCTTCCATTAATATGGAAAGTACCAGGATTAACAAAATCGGGTGTTTCTAATTCTTTAGTAAGTTCAATTGATTATCCAAAAACAATTCTGAACCTCTTGAACATTACTGAAAGGTATCAACCACCCGAAATGCAGGGTTTTGATATTACCCCTATTTTAACAAATCCCAACCAAAAAGTAAGAGACTGTGTTTTTATTGAAAATGATGAGGAGGTTGGTCCACTTGAAGCAAGGTTAAGACATCTTATTACTGAAAATTATAAATTAACTATCTATGAAGGTATAATTGATTATGGGGATATATATGATCGTAAAAATGATCCGCATGAACTAACTAATTTATGGCATAATAAGGATTTCAGAGGAGAAAGATTTAAATTAGTGAATCGATTTTTGCAGGAAAATTTAAAAGCTCAAACTAAATATCCAAAAAGAATAGCGGGTACATAAAAAAAAAGAAATTTTCTATAAACCTAATTTTATTGTTTTAAGAGTACTCACATGAAAAAAGATTTATATTTCTGAAAATGGAATAATTAACATGAATTTAGAAATATATGAAATTCTTATTTTAATAAGTATTGGTGCTCTAGTTGGCATTGGCATGAGCTTTATGGGCCAAACAGGGCAAGGGCTTGTTATGCCTATAATTCTCATGTTAACTGGAAATCCATTTTTAGCAATTTCTGTAAACTTATTAAATGATCTAATAGCTGCAGTAGCAGTAAGTATAGGATATATTAGAAAAGGAGAGTACAAACTTCAGGCTAACACATTAATAATAATCATAATAGCACTTATTTTTGCATGTATAGGAGTTTATGTTTTAATGGTAACTCCATTGGAAAGTATATATGGATGGTTTATCCCCGCATTCATAATTTGTTTAGGATTAATATTCATTAAAAGTGGATACGCAACTATAAAACGATTAAAAACCATACTAAGAAACTTCTATAATAGATTCCTGAGAAGTAATGAAGAAGGAGAAACTCTCAATGGCATAGACCGAAAAACTAATGATAAAGAGATTGTTAAAAATAATGAAATACAAGAAGTAATTCCTTATGGATCAAAATTATTTTATGTAATTGCTGTTGTGTTTGGTTTTTTGTTGGGTATCAATTCTGGGATGTTTGGTGCTAATTCTGGATTTATTATAGTTTTGGCACTTATAATCCTTTATGGATACCCAATTAAAAAAAGTATTGGTACAGCTCTCATATTGAGTATTATTGTGAGCATATTAACATTTACACTATATCAGGTTTTTGGTGCTGTAATAAAAGGTACTAATTATTTCAATCTAGAAATCACGGTTTTCCTAGCATGTGGTTCAGTTATTACTGGATTTATTACTTCAGCATATATTCAACGATTATCTGCTAAAATTATGGGAAGAGCAATGGGAATTATAATGGTTATTTTGGGAACAACTGCTTTAACTTTTTATTTTATTACTTAAAATAACTGGAAAATGTTATTTTAACATTTGTAGTCGTGGAATTACATAAGATTCTATAATTTTCATTAGTAATTTTTTTAAAGATTGATCTAAATTCTCTTTTTTTTATAATTTTATATACATGATTAAACAATATATGACTACTTAACATTTAAAAGTAGATAAAAAATGAACGAAATGAGGAAAGAATCGAAAGCTATTGTGTTTATTATTCTTTTAGCAGCATTTATTGCTTGGATGCATGATGGATATTCTCTAGTTTTAATAAGTTTACTTGCTAGCGATCTAAAAACATATTTTGGAGTAGGTGATGCTTCAATAGGATTAGTAATATCATTGCAGTTTGTATTCACAGTACCAGGCGCAATTTTTTTCGGCGAAATTGGTGATCGGTTTGGTAGAAAAAAGGCCTTAATCGTATCAATTGCATGGGATGCTGTATTTTCTGCATTAACAGCTTTAGTTCCACCAGATGGGTTCGTTCTTTTTGCTATATTAAGAATGATTTCTGGCTTAGGTGTTAGTTGGGGTATTTCTTTCTCTCTTATTTCGGAGTACTTTTCGGCTAAACGAAGGGGAGCTGCTGGAGGGTTAGTGCATGCAACATTTGTAATTGGATATATTTCAGCAATTCTTGTTACATTATTAATTGGTCCTTTTGGATGGCAATGGTGTTTTCTTACCGCATTATATCCACTTCCTTTCTTAATTCTTTTTTGGTTTACTTTACCTGAATCAGCTGTTTGGTCTGAGTATGATAAAGTAATGAAAGAGAGGAAAGTTAAACAAAAAATTAGAGTGAAAGAAATTTTTAGCTCAAAATGGATTAAAATAACCATCCTACTTATAATTCTATTTTGGTTTGCTGAAATGGCTTATCACTCATTAGTAGATTTAGCGCCAATATTTTTTGAATACCTTTTCCATACTCTTGGCAATGCGAATTATGTGGGTTTAGCAAGACTTTATATGTTAATTTTGATGGTAATTGCTGCATTTGGCCTCTTCTTCTTCGGATTTCTAAGTGATTATATTGGAAGAAAAAAAGCCTTTCTTATTGATAACATAATAGGGATCTTTGGAGGAGTGTTATTTGCTATATTTACACTAATAATTTTCAATGACACAATAATATTAGCTTCGGCAGTTTTTATAACACTTGGTTTTGGTTTACACGGAATCTTTGGTGTGTGGTCCTCTGAATTATACGATACTGAAGTCAGAGCTTCAGCAAATTCAATAATATTTTCTATAGCACGGGGAGTTGGTTTCGGGGGATTTCTCGTAGGTTTAATTTCCGAAACATTGAATCCATTTAAGGCAAACCCTTTTGCTAGCACGACTACTTCATTCGTTTCTCTTCAAGCATTAGGTACTGGAATGTTGCTTAGTTTAATTGCATTTATTGGCGTTTTTATTGTACTACAATTTGTACCTGAACCGAAAGATAAAACAATTACTGCTCTAAGTAAGGATAATATCCTTAAACCTTAAATATTTTTTATTTCTTTTTTTTTTTTTGAAAAGTCTTGATATTTATAGACAATTAAAAAGGTATTTACTTTAAAATTCGTAAAATAATATTATTAATTTATACAAAATAAGACAAAAACTTTTTTATAATAAGAATACGATTAAATTATCAAATAAAAAATGAGTTAAATATGGGTCAAGGTTTGCATAAAAAAGAAATATTAATTATAACTCTATTAATTTCAGTTTTATTTGTCAGTTTAATTTATCAGAGTAGATTTATAAAGGCTCAAGGGAATGGCTTATCATTAACTATTCAAAATAACTTTGAAATGACAAAATATTCTGTATTAGAAGGATTGAATAAGAGTGAAAACTCAATAACCATTCAGCTACCTTCAGCTTCATATACTATTGATCATATTCAACTAAATTTCAGTGATATAGAACATGGGATAGATCTTATAACAATTGAAGATAATCTGCATAATACGTATAAAAGAGTGCATAATAAGAATCCAGCTCAATACATTTTTGGCCAAGCGGTTCAAGTAAAACTTGATTATCCTACAAATATTTCTGGTGTTTACATTTTCGGTAAGGTAAATGGATCTCATCCCGGTATCCCTCAAATACAAATTAGAGGGTACGATACTACTAATAATAATCCAAATAGTACAATCTACGGCTCAACAAATTTAAACATCACTTCTACTCCTGGTTGGTACTTTCAGAATTTGTCTGTCTCATTAAATAAAGGAAATTATTATTTAGTTCTAAATGGGTCTTTACTGCCATTATATTCTACTATACTAGGAGCAGGATTTTGGTGGGCATATAATGATATTGACCCTTTAAATCCGCAATTAAACACTTCGGAATATGATGAATCTGATCAATGGAGCATTGGAAGTTCTGGAGCTCCATTCTTATATAAACTCGTTCAAAAATTAAACCTCCCATTCTATCCAGAAAGTAATAATATGACTGTAAAAATTAATAATAACCATTACAATGTTATGAATGGTAGTTCTATAGGTGATGGTTATTTAAATCAAACTAATTTAGATTATACCCCTGGAACTAATAGTTTTACATTAAATATATATAACAATAAATCCGAAAACCTAATTTTTAATGTGAGTTATAAAATACATATTAGGCATATTTTTTCATCCACTGCTTCAGTTTCTATTGAAGAAAATATTAGTAATGATTGGACAGTTACACCAGCTATTTTAAGGCATTCGGATAATGATTTAGTTGAATTTCATTATTCTATGAGTTGGGAAAATTTAACTATTTATAGAGATGAGATGGATATAACTTCGAATATAACAATAGATTCAATAAATAGAATTATTATTATTCCAAATGCTACGATTATTCAAGGCGCAGAATGGGAAATAAAAGCTCAATCTCCTAATATTTTATTTAGTCTAAATGCACCAAAAACAGAATTTAATTTAGGTCAGGAGTTACGTTTTTCTTTAGAACAACCAATAATTCCTGGTAATTATACGTTTATTTTAATGGATCCTGCCGACACTGAGGAAACTAGAATTAAAAAAATCATTCCAATTGATAATAATATATTTTCTTATGAGCTCCCTTTAACTTCTCCTGATGGAACATATATAGCATATGTATTTTGGAAT
>JBHLPZ010000090.1:0-11805 GCA_048885325.1 Candidatus Odinarchaeota archaeon | reverse complement strand
ACAACATTGATGATATAATCAAAAATCAATTAGATAAAACTTTAAAAGAAACTAATTTTTCATCTTTAGGGAATTTATATAGAGGAAAAGTGCGTGATAATTATATTAAAGATGATATTAGAATTATCATAGCAACCGATCGCTTATCTGCTTTTGATCGTGTAATTACAACGATTCCATTTAAAGGGCAGATGTTAAATCAAGTTTCTTCATTTTGGTTTGACAAAACTAAACATATTGTAAGGAATCATATTATTGATGTCCCAGATCCCAACGTAGCAGTAGTTCATCAATGTGATTTGATTCCAGTGGAAATGATTATTAGAGCATATATAACCGGAACAGCATGGCGTAGTTATTTAAAAAACATACCTATTTCAGGTATTAAACTTCCAAAGAAGTTAAAAAAGAATCAAAAACTAGATGATTTAATGATAACTCCATCTACCAAAGCAGAATCAGGTCATGATATTTACCTTTCAAAAAATGAAATTATTAAAAGAAAATATGTAGAAAAAGATATTTATGAAAAAATGGAGGATGCTGCTATAAAACTTTTTAGATTTGGACAAAAATATTGTGAGCAGAATGGACTTATTTTAGTAGATACGAAATATGAATTTGGTTTAAAAGATAATGAATTGTATGTAATTGATGAGATTCATACACAGGATTCTTCTCGATTCTGGATATTAGAATCTTATGAGGATCATTTTAACAATGGAGAGGATCCTGAAATTTTAGATAAGGAAATCTTTAGGGGTTGGTTAATGGAAACATATCCAGAGATTTTCCCTAATATAAGTCCATCTCAAGATATCCCTCCAATTTCCTCAGATATTAAAATTGAATTAGCAAAAAGATATATGAGGAGTTACGCAAAAATAACAGGGCTAGAATTCAAAGCTGAGGTTGCAAATGTAGAAGAGAGAATTATTAAAAATTTACATAAAAAGAATTATATTTAAACTTACAAGAAAAGATTTATATATTAAATAATAGTATTTTTTTAATTATGTTTAGTTTTATTATGTTGGTTGGTGTCACCGCATTATTTTCTGTAAGTTTTATTTTAATAGTTATTGATCTACTCTCAAGTAAAAGACATCAAAATACACCACCAAATAAAAACTTCCCTAAATTAACTACTTACAGTTTAACATTGACTCTTATTAGTCTATTTCTTTTAGTTTTTATAAGTGTACCCAGTTCGGTATGAATTATTTTCATTGAAATTATTTTAAAATCGATATTTTAAAAAATCTTCTGATTATATCGTATTTTGTCGATGGGTATTATTTATAAATTAATAAGAATTATTTTAATTATTATTTACCTTTTTTTTCATAAATGATTTATTCAGAATTTATTATTGAGGTTGTATTAGAAAATAAACCTGCTGCTAGAGATCCCGTTGGGGAAACTATTAAGAGAGATTTACTAGCTAAAAAAGGCTATGATATGGTTTCCAATGTTCGAAGTGGACAATATCTTAGATTTTATCTCTCTGCTGAAAATGAGAAAAAAGCAGAAGAAATAATAGAAGAACTACTAAATAAGCTTAGAATATTTAATCCTGTTACTCAAAATTTCAAGATTTTAAAACTACAAAAAGAGTCTTAAAACTTATGAGTGAAAAAATTGCAGTTTTAGAATTCCCAGGCAGTAATTGCGATTTAGATACTATTCATGTATTAAATCATGTAATTAACATTAAAGCAGATTTGGTATGGCATAATTATTTTAAAGAATCTAAGTATGATGGTGTTATCCTACCAGGAGGCTTCGCATTTGGTGATTATCTAAGAGCTGGAATTATAGCGGCTCACAGTCCTGCTATAGATGAAGCAAGAGTAATGCTTGAAGATGGAAGACCTGTAATTGGCATTTGTAATGGTTTCCAAATTCTAACAGAAGCACAGTTCCTTCCTGGTGCGCTATTACAAAATGATTCTCTTACTTTTATATGCAAATGGGTAATGGTTAAAGTAGAAAATAATGAAACTGCTTTTTCTAATAAAATGAATATCGGTGATATCCTAAATGTTCCCATTGCTCATGCAGAAGGACGTTATTATATTGAAAATTTAAAAGAATTAGAAGATAATAACCAAATTGTTTTTAGATATTCTAATGAAAATGGAGAATGCACCAAGGATGCAAACCCTAATGGTTCCTTAGCAAATATCGCAGGAGTTTGCAATTTAGAACGAAATTGTATTGGATTTATGCCACATCCAGAAAGAGCTTCTGAATCAATATTAAGTCCTAAAGGAACAACCCATGGTAGAAATTTCTTTGATTCAATGGTGAATTTCATTAAAAAGAGGTTATAATCATGACGAAGGTTAAAGTTGACAAAGATGAATTGAATGTTGATTTAACGCAATCTGAATTTGAATGGATAAAAAGTACATTAGAAAGAAACCCTTCAATTACAGAATTAGGTATGTTTGATGTAATGTGGAGCGAACATTGTTCCTATAAATCATCACGACCCAAATTAGCTTTGTTTGAAGATGCTGAAAAAAATTATGATTACGTTTTAGCTGGTCCTGGGCAAGATGCTGGTGTAATTGATATTGGTGATGGATATGCTTTAGCTTTCCGAATTGAGTCTCATAATCATCCCTCTGCTATTGAACCGTATCATGGCGCTGCAACTGGTATAGGGGGGATTATTAGAGATATTTTATGCATGGGTGTGCGACCTATTGCTTTATTAGATCCACTTCGATTTGGCCCTTTAAAAGGTAATCCTCATTCTCAGTGGTTGTTTAAATATGTAGTAAAAGGAATAGCTGATTATGGAAATTGCACTGGGATACCTACTATTGGTGGAGAAGTTGAATTTGATAAAGCTTTTGAGAGTAATTGTCTTGTTAATGTTGCTTGTATTGGGTTGGGAACCATCGAGGATTTTAAACATGCTCCAAGCAGAGCATATAATTCAGGAGATTATGTTATATTAATGGGAGGTTCAACTGGGAGAGATGGAATTCACGGTGTTACTTTTGCTTCAAGAACGCTCACTGAACTTTCAGAAGCAGATAGACCAGCGGTTCAAATTGGTGACCCCTTTACTAAAAAAATGATAATCGAAGCAACGTTAGAAGCAATTAAAACAGGCTATGTAAGAGGTTTAAAAGATCTAGGGGGTGGAGGATTATCTTGCGCTTTAAGTGAATTAACGGGAGATGGTGGAACTGGTGCTAAAATAGATATGAGCAAAATATTTACTCGGGAACCAAATATGAATTCATATGAAATTATGCTATCTGAATCTCAAGAAAGAATGGCATTTATCGTTAAACCAGAAGGATTAGAAGAAGTTTTGAATGTATTTCGAAAATATGAGATGGCACATGCCGTACTTGGTCGTACAGATGATTCAAAAATTCTCAAAGTCTATGATGGAGATAATTTAGTGGTTAACCTTCCTTCTATTGCACTTTCAGAGTCTCCTACTATCCCTCGTAAGGAAAAACGTCCTGATTATCTCGATCAATTATTAAGTGAAAAAACACCAGAGCTTTCTAAAAAACTTGATGAAATTTTTTATATTTTAATTGCTTCTGAAAATATCTGCAGTAAAGAATGGGTATATAGACAATATGATCACGAAGTGGGAGTAAGATCAGTTGTAAAATGTGGGGATGGGGACTCTGGAGTGTTAAGAATAATAGGAACAGAGAAGTTTATTGCTGCTAGTGTAGGTACTAATTCAAAACATTGTTATCTAGATCCATATGAGGGGGCTAAGGGAAGTATTGTTGAAGTTTGTGGAAATGTAATCGCGAATGGTGCGGAACCAAAAGCAATGGTAAATTGTTGCAATTTTGGAAATCCTGAAAAACCTGAATCTTTTTGGTATTTTGCTGAAGCAGTAAGAGGGATGGCAGATAGTTGTAAAAGTTTGAGGATTCCTGTAGTGGGAGGAAATGTCTCATTTTATAATGAAGATGAAGTAAGTAATAGAGCAATCAAAGCTACACCTGAAATTATGATTGTCGGAATTGTTGAGGGAGAAGAAAACATAATTACATTACCATTTAAAAAAGCTGGAGATGATATTCTTATTATTGGAGAGACGAAAGCAGAATTAGGAGGATCAGAGTATCATTCTGTCTTATATAACCTTGAAGGAGGTACTCCACCTAAAGTAGATGAGAATCAGATAAAAACAAGATGGAATTTTATCCAAGAATTATATAAAAAGAAACTTGTAAATGCAAATCACGATGTCAATAAAGGAGGTTTCATAATCACTATCGGAGAAATGTGTTTTAAAAATGAATTAGGTGTGAAATTAGACTTAAAAGACTATAATAACTATAATTTACGAGATGATGAATTACTATTTAGTGAAACAGTGGGAAGGTTCATTCTCGAGACAAATCCTGAAAATTATAATGAAATTATGAAATTAGCTAATAATTTTAATGTATACGTGAAAAAAATCGGTATTTTGTCCCAAAATCCTACCATCGAGATTAAAGGTTTAAAGTCTGAAAAGTTTGAACTTGATGTTTTAAAGATGAAAAATCTATATAAATCAACTATACCAAATCTCATGGAGATTTAAATAAAATTTTTATAGCGAAATTTATACCTTTGGTATAAATCTTAACTTTTTTGTTTTGTATAAACAAAATTTTATTACCTAGAAATTATTCTAAGTAATTGTAAAAAGAGAATGGTGTGGGGTATAAGAGTACGAGCTTGTATTAAATGTAAAGAATATGTAGTAATTCATCCAAATGATCCACAAAATCAAGTTAAAATACACGAATTCGAAAGAAGGCACCATCTTCATACACTTATTACAGTGAATCTTGATGAGGTAAAAGATACATATCAAATATATAGAAATAATAGTTCAGAAAATTCGACTGAAGGATTAGAAGTTTCATAAGAATATTTTTGTTAACCCATTTATCTTAATTTATAAGTAATCTAAAATTGATTTAAAAGAATCAATGATAAGAAAAGGTTTTGTCTTTTTCTTAGATGGTTTATAATGAACTCCTTTTCCAGTTCTAACCAATATGGATTTTATGCCTACATTGTTAGCTCCTTGAATATCTGATTCATAATCATCTCCAACTACAATACAATCACTAGAAGTGAGGTTTAATTTATTTAATGCTTGATTAAAGAATTCTATTGAGGGTTTACCGAATATTTTATAAGGAATATCTGCCGCATCTGCCAACATTTTTACGAACGAACCTGTATCAATTACAGGCTCACCTTTATTGTCTAGAAAATATGCGTTTCCCTGTGTTCCAAATAGCTCTGCTCCCTTTAATATATATTTAAAAGCATTATTCAATCGAATAACATCCCAATTATCCCTAAAATCTGCAATTATCACATAATCAGGAATTTCATCACCTTGAACTAAATTAAATTCGCTAAATTCATCCTCAATTTCTTTTGTAGATACTAAAAATATTTTCTTCTGATGATGTAGAGATAAAAACTCTTTTAGTGCAATAATAGGCGTGAATAATTCTTCCTCCTTAACATTAAATCCATACTCTAATAGGTTTCTATAAATTGATTTTGGAGTCTTACTATCTGTATTAGTAAAAAGCAGAAGTTTTTTTCCCCTTCGTCGAAGTTTGGATATGGTTTCAACTGCTCCTGGAATTGGAACACCTTTAAAATATAAAGTTCCATCAATATCTGATAATAGACCTTTTACTTTTTTTAGCATTATATCCAGTTTATCTATTGTAATTAAATTTTAATAGTTCTAATATTTAATATGAAATTATTTTATTATAATATGTAAAAAAAATTATTAACCCTTATTAAAGTAAAAGTTAATCAGTCTATGAAAAAATTTTTAGTTCCAAAACCATATTCGGGAGGTTTAATTCTTTCATACAAATGTAGCGGGGAATGTAAACATTGTATGTATTTTGGATCTCCAAAATGGAATGCCAATTGGATGGATGAAAAAGAATTAGAGAAAACTTTAAGAATCCTATCAAATTTCATTGCTTCTTCTCCATATGGAAGTAATAATGTAAGTCTTAATAATGGACTCCATTTTACAGGAGGAGAACCTTTTCTAAATTTTAATCTCTTAAAAAAGGGGATAGAATTTGGTAAAGAGCTAAAAATTCCATCGGTATTTGTAGAAACAAATTGTTTCTGGTGTATAGATGATGATTTAACTCGAGAAAGATTATTAGAACTAAAACAAAAGGGTCTGAATGGAATTTTAATTAGTGTTAATCCCTTTATTCTTGAATATGTTCCATTTGATAGAACAGAAAGAGCAATAAGAATCAGTCACGAGATCTTCGAATCTAATGTAATGATTTATCAATTATACTATTATTTTCAATTTCAAAAGCTAAAAATAAAAGATAAATTACCTATAAATGATTACTTGAAAAAAATTAGTATTTATGATTTGAAGAGAAAGGTGGAATTATTTAGAATGGGGCGTGCTGCTTATAAACTTCACATGATACATGAAAAGTTTCCTATTGATTACTTCTTAAATGAAAATTGCTCAATCGAATTAGTAAGAGGGTGGCACTGCCATTTTGATAATTTTGGGAATTATATCCCGGGCTATTGTGGAGGACTATCCTGGGGAAACGTTGAAAGTATAGAAAAATTATCGAGTGAGGGTGTTAATCTCGAAAATTATCCAGTATTAGATGCTTTAATAAATAGAAAAATACAAGATCTCTATTATCTTGCTGTAAATAAATTTGATTATGAAAAGATGAAGGATGGTTATGTCTCAAAATGTCATTTATGCTTTGATATTAGAAAAAAAATAGTAATGCAAACAAATAAATTTAAAGAACTGCAACCACAAGAATTCTATTTACATACATAAAACCTTATTATAGAATTAAAAACTAATCATTTCAAATTTATAAAAAGGAAAAAAAGAGAGATAGTGGAATTTTTTTTTATATCAATCCGGTTACAGTGCTGGATTTAATTTTTACTAATATTTAATTATTTTTTTTTAATCATCACCTTCTTTTTTGTTATGTGGGAATGCGCTCCCACATGAAAGATAATATAACTGAGGCTTTATAAATCTTTCTTTTTTCAAATTAAATAATATAATTTCTGAAAAAAAATGAAGAATCTTGAAAAAAAATGAACAATAATATAAAAAATCTTATTAATCTGCTAGGTAGGTGAAATTTTATAAAAAAATTGTTGTAAATGGAAAAATCTTTGAAAAACAATAAAGGATTTTTAACCAAAATTTTTATTTTTATAATAAGTAAGAATATTCTATAGCTCTTTTTTTTTTTCCAACATCTTTTTATATTTTTTTATAATTAATTTATTTTGAAATTAAACTAATTTGAAAAAGAAATTTATAACGTGATCAAGATGGAATGGAAGACCAAAATAACCAAATTGATTGGATGTAAATATCCAATTATTTTGGGCGCATTTGGAGGAAAAAATAATACTAAATTAACAGCAGCGGTGAGTAAAGCTGGTGGTTTTGGTATCCTAACTGGTTCTTATTTTAGGAATGAAGATAAATTTCGGAAAGCTCTTTTGGAAATCAAAAATAGCACAAATAATAGCTTTGGTATAAATTTTTCACCTGCAGGTCCGGTAAATTTTCAAAAAAGTCTCAGTAAAATGTTTGATCAATATTTAGAAATTGCTTATGAAGAGAAAGTTAATACAATTATCACTGCTGGACCTCGATATGAAGAGTTTAGTAAAAAAATCAAAG
Organism: Candidatus Odinarchaeota archaeon; assembly: GCA_048885325.1. Classification (GTDB taxonomy): domain Archaea; phylum Asgardarchaeota; class Lokiarchaeia; order Sigyniarchaeales; family SOKP01; genus SOKP01. Next base: position 4,064 of record JBHLPZ010000090.1, on the reverse strand, counting down.
AATATGGAATTAACTGGATTCATAAAGCTACTACAATAAAGCATGCAATAAATGGAGAAAAAAATGGGGCTGATGCTATTATTTTAACTGGACTTGAAGGCGGAGGTTATAAAAATCCAAAACAAAATACCCTCTTTATTAATATGGTAAATGCTAATAGAATTTTAAAAATTCCTATAATTGCTTCAGGAGGGATTAGTAATGGAAAAGGTATGTTAATGGCACTAATTTCCAGTGCTCAAGCAGTTCATTTATGCACCGCTTTTCTTGCAACGGAAGAAAGCCCCGTTGCTAATACTTGGAAACAAGATATAATTGATGCTGATTGCTTTGATCCAGAATTAGTTAATAAGGTTTGTCATTTTGACTCTGACAAACCTAAACTAAATCCTGTATCCCTAGCTGCTGGAACAATCAATAAAGTTATTTCTGCTGAGCAATTAATAAAAGATATCATTATGGAAGCTGAATCCATACTTAAAAATTTAGGTTTTCAGGGAGAAATTATTGATTTTACTAAATTATAGAATTACCTTTTATCTATAATTTTCTGGTGATAATTCAATTCCAGTTAATAATAGATTTTTTATAGCATATAAACAAAGAATACATAATGAGAATAGCTGTTGATATTGACGGTGTTTTATTAGATATAATGGTTAGTTACTGCAAAATTTTCAACAAAAAAAATAAAACAAATTATCAAAAAAAGGATGTCAAAAACTGGGAATTTTTCAGAGACTGGAAAATTAGCGAGCAAGAAGCTTATGAAATTTTTTATGAGATATATGAAGATTCAACGTTAGTTCCGTTTATAGATGCAAATGCTCCTAGTATAATGGAGAAATTGAATAAAATCCATGAAGTATTTATCGTAACTGCGAGACAACCAAAATATAGGATACCTATATTGAAAAAATTGATTTCGCATAATGTTAGAAGAAATATTCAATATCAAGACCTAATATTACTCCACCCTAAACCTTACGATATAAAACTGCGAGAAAGTTTTGATATTTATATTGATGATAATCCTAATTTAGTTGATCCTATTAAAAGGTTAAAGGGTCGAATATTATTGTTATATGATCAACCTTGGAATCAAAATGTCAAAATTGAGAGAAATATAAGAAGAGTTTTTAATTGGAATGATATACATCAATTTATCACAAATTTATAGATAATTTTTTACAGGTTTTAAATAAGATGGACAAATTAGTATTAGTTGATGGAGCAAAAGGGCATACAGGTACTTATCTAGTAAAAGAAATATTAGAATCCAAGTCTAATTGGGAGATAATTGCCACAGATTTACCTTTAAATAGAAGAAAAGAAATAATGACAAAGGAGAGTGTATTTAGTAATAGATTTAAGTATATGACTGAAATTTTAGAAAATGAACGTGTCGAATTCATACCTGCAGACTTAACAATTAAAAGCAGTATTGAAAATCTCATTGAAAATAAAAGGTTCGACATTATCTTTCATATAGCTAGCCTTTATGATTATTTTGCAGAATTAAGTACTTTGAGAAGAATTAATGTTGAAGGAACAAGCAATCTTCTAGAGACAATCTCTAACTCCCAAAACTTGAATGCTTTAAGATTTATTCATTGGAGTACCTGTGGAGTTTATGGTGAACCTAAATATGAAAAAGATTTGAAAGGTTATCCTATTCCCGCTGATGAAACAACACCTTATAATCCACCAAATAATTATAGTATGAGTAAGATGGAACAAGAGCAAGTTGTAGGAGACTATAGCAAGCAATCTAATTTAAAAGCCACAATTATACGTCCCGCACCTATATTGGGACCATATCAAATGTATGGTGTTTTTCATATCATGCAAATTGTAAATAAATCTGGTTTTGGTCCAGGTATTCATGTTTATCCGAAAAAGAAGCGATTGGCCATGCCATTAGTCCATGTTGAAGATGTAGTACGAGCAGCAATATTTTTAGCTGAACATGATGAATCTATAGGAGAAGCATATAATTTAGTTATCGATCCATGTTTTCAAGAAGATTTTTTAGAGTATCTAGCTGATCTCCTAAATGCCGAATATTTTAACTTCCCTGTATGGTGGCCTATTTACAAGGCGTTTTCAAAATATCTTTTTTGGCTTGATAAAAGGAAAGAAAAAAAGGCTCGAAAGATGAATACACGACCACCGGTAGATTTTGCTATGGCAGAATACACTTTTCATCAATATCTTTTCTCAAATGAAAAAATTAAAAATTTAGGTTTTAATTTTAAATTTCCTGATTATAAAAGTGCTACAAAAGATACCGTTGAGTGGTATCTAAAAAATAATTGGTTGGAGAGTGAATATTAATTATGAGTTTTTTAGAGGGCCTTATGGGAAATTTCCTATTTGGTTGGTTAAATTCTTATCTTTATCGGAAATACCTGCGTAAAAGGAATAAAGATTGGATTGTTTTTTTGGCAATGATCTTTGTAACTGGATTATTGTTATTGGACATATTAATCTATTTAGAAATTATTGATATGACCTGGGTAAATAGCCTTCCCTGGGTAAATATTCCATCTATAAACAGTGGAAAATATTTTATGTGGAACTCTTTCTTACTTTTTGGAATAAATCTGGGAATTTCACCTCAACCTGGAATGGATATATTTGCCGTCTTTTTATTTATTTCTTACATCTTTTGGTATTATTTCGGATCAAAATTAGGAAAATTTCTTCATGGATATCGCCCATATCAACAAGGTTTTTATTTAATTTTTCGCCCTGTTAAAAAATTTATAAAAGATCGTGAGAAGAGAATGAAAGAAGAAGAGAAAGCAAAATCTAATAAATAACTTCTATTATTATGTTTTTAACCGAATAATTCACTAAAAATACTCTCTCTATTTATATAAAGAAATTTGTTATTTGATAGATATTAGTAAAATGAAATTTATAGTTGAGTAAGAAGATGACTGAAGCATATGCTAATTTTATGGTTTTTGAATTAGAAGATACTGGTGAACGACAACAGCTAAATATATCAGAACAAGAATTTTGTCATAATAATGGTAATGGTGTTTTACACCCATACCAAGTTGCGATAATTGTCAAAGAAGATCTAAGAAAAATTTATATTTGGAAAGGCTTTATCTCATCTGTCAGGAAAAAGTTTATTGCCTCTCGAGTTGCATCAGAATTACAACAAGAATTAGTTACGAATGCGGGTTTTCATCGATGCAAAGTAATTTCAATTGATCAAGGGGATGAACCAATTGAATTTCTTAACGCATTCGGATTTGAGAAACAGAAAGTTCAAGAAGTAGCTGAGATTGAACAACTTGATGTTAAAAGTGAGCTTAAATTAAAAACTCAGGAGATGGCCCAGAAAAATCCACCAAGTAAAAACATAAATTATTCAAAATCATATGTTTCAAAGTCATTTAAGCAAGTGAAGATCGAAAAAAAATCCAGAGAAATTTTCGAGAAAATTATTCAAAATGAGTTGCCTCATAATTATAAAAGAAAGAACATTTTGACAGGGCAAAATATCCTTTATGGAGAAATTTTTAAAAAAGCGAATATTTTTGGAGAAATAATCGAAGAAAGAGAATGGCAACCAGTTACTAATCTCCCGAAGGAAATTTTCGAGCTTGAAGGTCATAAACTAAGGATTTATTTTAATAATGAAATTGGGATGATTGAAGCAATTGAGGTTTTAGAAACTTCAGAAGATGTTTCAAAACCTAAAAAAGAGGATAAAGAAGAAGGAGAAATTGATTATAATAAATGGTCCGTAAAACAACTAAAAGCATTTTGCTCTGAAAATAATATTAAAGTCCCTGCCACTTACCGAAAAGCCGATATTGTACATCTTGTAAAGGAATTTACTAAACCTTAAAAATAAAGAAAAGAAAAAAGATATTTATTTATGTATTTGGTTTTTTGTTCTTTGTAGTTTTTATCATAATTAAAGCACTCCCAATCATTGCAAAGATCAGAATGAATAAATTGTAACTAGGAATTCCCGAAGGAGTTTGTAAAGAAGATAATTCAGGTGCATAATCCCAATATCTAAAACAAGTTAATGATAC
>JBHLPZ010000089.1:0-11912 GCA_048885325.1 Candidatus Odinarchaeota archaeon | reverse complement strand
ATCCAAGATCAAGAAGTACTCCTAATGCATTTTGATATTCTTTAATTGCCCCATTAAAATCTTGATTTTGCTGGAGTTTATTATCAGCTTTATCTAAAAAGGCAAAGAATTGACTCTCTTTTTCCAATTGCGATTGTCTTTTTTGTACATACTCTCTATGTTTTACATCAAAATCTTTAGCTGTCTGTATAATATGCTCTTTTTCTTTTAAAAACAATCTGTCTTGTATTTTTTCAAGATCGCCCTCTCTCTTTTTTCTTATTTCTTCTAATTCCTCTTCTTTATTTTGCTTATCTTTAACATTTTCTATAAAATTCACAACAGGTTGGATGTATGAATCCCATTCGATCGATTTAAATAATTCTATAGCTTTTTGAAATTTCTCGATAGCTTTTGTATACTCCTTCTCCATTTCTAGTTTTTTGGCAAAATCGATTAAATTGAATGCTTCAATTTGTATATCTTCCTCAGCTCTCTTTTTAAACTCAAATTCGACTACTTTAGAATTATCTATTTGGGAATCAATTTCAGAATCATGAACAGTAAAAGTTTGTTCAATTTGTTGTCTAGTTTCAAACCTTTCAAGGATTTGCTTCTCTCTGATAAGCTTTTCAATTATAAATTGAATATTTTGCGTTTGTTCTTTCCAACCAATTGAGTTTAATAAATCAGCTGCCTTTTCATAATTTTCAATTGCTTCATTAAATTTTTTATTTTTTTCATAAAATTTAGCATTATCAATGAATGTAAAAGCGTCGTTTTGTATTTTCTCTTGTTTTGCTTTTATTTCTTGATACTTTCGAAGTCGGTCTGCCTTTTCCATACTCTTTTTTTCACCAAAAGCATCTACTACCTGAGGTTTTGCACCAATTTGCGAAGGAAGTATAGAAATATCCTCATCACTCTTAGTAGTTTTTTGAGTTTCATCCTTGTCTGTGAGACCAGCAACCTTCATTTTTAAATTCTGGAGTTGTGATTCAGACCACCCAGCTTGAGTTAATAACTTTATAGCAGAATTGTATCGCTCGATTGCATCTTGAAAACTCCCAACTGATTCTAGTTCAGAGGCTCTGTCAATAATTACAAAAGCTTGATCCTGTAATTTTTCAATTTGAGCACTTAGTTTTTCATGCTGATATAATCTCTGTTCTTTCATGAAAGTTTTTAAACCCTCTATTCTGTCATACAATTCGCTAATCCTATGCATCATATAACCACTTTTTTTAAGATTCTCGGCAGCTAATTGATAATTTTCAATAGCTTCCTGTGGCTTCCCTTCTGCTTCAAATCTCTGAGCTATCTCTAAATATTTAAGAGCCTCTTGAGCTAAAAATTCATTATTCTGCATTTTAAATACTTCTCTTGAAATAATTTTTACTAGGGAATAATTTGATGGTTAACAACATTTTACCATTTCCTACCATAAATTAAACCCTTTAATCAAATAAATTTTTTATATCTTGCCAATTAAATTATGTAAATTAAATAAGTTAAAAATTGTTTATATACAAAAATAATTATCGTTAATTTCTCATTAGAGATTTAATATTATTTAATGAGATTCAGATATGGAAAATAATAATAATCATATTATTTTGGACTTCGAACCTATTTCTAGAAGATATTATTTTCCAAAAGAAAAGACAATATATCATGTTTTAACAAACTCAGGTATTCAAATTAGAACTTTATGTGGAGGCGTAGGTAGATGTGGAAAATGCAAACTTCAGATTAAAAAAGGAACGGAAATCTTAAACCCTCATTCACAATCTGAAATAGAAATTTTAAATAAAACTGAATTAAAAGAAGGTTGGAGATTAGCTTGTCAAACTAGGATCAATGAAGCAAAAATAAAACAAGTAAAGTTATCTAAACCCCCACATATTATTGTATTCTTACCTGATGAATTATTAATTGAAGATTTTAAAATATTAACTTCAGGTATCAAAAAAGAGATTAAAATATTTCCTAATGTTAAAAAATTTTATATCAGCGTTGAAAATGCATCACTCGATAATCCAATCCCCGATTTAGAACGAATACTTTCTGCTATTAATTCTATATCGAAAAAACAAAGAAAACGAGGAGATTATGAAGTTGAGCTCGAAGTGCTAAAAAATATTTCAGAACTTTTGAGAGAACAATCCAATGAGTTAACAATTACAATATTAGATGCTTCTAAGATAATACATTGTGAACCCAAAAACAAAGTAGAGGAAAATTATGGAGTGGCTTTTGATATTGGAACAACAACAATAGTAGGATATTTAATAAACCTTAATGATGGGAAAACATATGCTATTGCCTCAATGCTAAATCCTCAAACCGCTTACGGAGAAGATTTAATCACTAGGATTACTTATGTTAAAGATCATAAAGATGGTCTTCAGAAACTAAATTCTATAGTCATTAAAGCACTCAACAAATTAATTTTGAAGTTATGCTCCGAAGCAAAAATTACTCCCTCACAAATATTTGAAATCACTGTTGTTGGTAATTCGGTTATGCATCACCTCTTCTTAGGATTAAGCCCTATAAGTATCGGATTAAGTCCTTATGTTCCTGTAGTTCAACAATCATTAAATGTCACACCTAAAAATGTAAGTTTAAATATGCATCCTTATGGAAATATATATATCCTACCATTAATAGCGGGATTTGTTGGAGCAGATACTATTGGAGTAATACTTTCCTCTAAGATAGATGAAGAACTTGATTTAACTTTAGCAATAGACATTGGCACGAATGGTGAAATTATTATAGGAAATAAGGATGTTTTAGTTACCGGATCCTGTGCCGCAGGATCTGCTTTAGAAGGAGCCCATATTAAAGATGGAATGAGAGCTGCTGGAGGAGCAATAGATACAATTAATATAGACCCTCAAACTTTAGATGTCTCATTTACCACTATAAAAAATAGAACACCTATTGGAATCTGTGGTTCTGGATTAATAGATGCTATAGCAGAATTATTAAAATCCAAAGCATTAACTCGTAGCGGTGCTTTTAACAAAGAATTGATTGATAACGATAGATTCTTGCATAGGGATAATAAACTAGAATTTATTATTGCTAATCAAAGTGAAACTGCTATTGGAAGAGAAATTACTCTTTCACAGAAAGATATTAGAGAAATTCAAATGGCAAAAGCAGCGTTCTTTTCAGGGACAAGAATACTACTTGATTATCTTAGAAAAAAGTATAAAACGAATTATGAGATTAACCAAATATTTTTAGCTGGAGCGTTTGGAAATTATATTAACAAAGAGAGTGCAAAATTTATTGGAATGATTCCAGATATCCCGTCTGAGAGAATATTTCAAATAGGTAATGCAGCAGGAATTGGTGCAATAAACTGTTTATTAAATAAAGAGCTCAGAATGAAAGCTCAGGATTTATTAGAAGAGATTAATTATGTAGAAATCGCTTTGGAAAAGAATTTTCAACGAGAATATGCTGAAGCAATGTATTTTCCCCATTTAAATTTAGATTTTTTTCCGAATCTAGATGTATACAAAGATATTCCAAAAAAGTGAAATTGGATTCTAATTATAAAATCTACTTAAATATCTATTGGTTTATAAAAATCTATTTATAAAATTATATACAAATCAAAATAAATCCATTAAAATCAATTATTTATTACTTTATCGGTTAAAAATTGTGTAAAAATATTTAAGAAATAAATACATTAAATCTTTAACAAGGATAAATATAAATTTTCAAAAAAGAATTAATTAAATTCTTAAATAACTATTACGATAATAATTTATATACCATTAAATATTTTTTAAATACTATAAGAATTATAGTCAAGAAGAGATACATTATGTCAAGTTTTAAATTAAAAGTATTGCTTACCGGAGCCGCAGCTGTTGGAAAAACAAGTTTAGTACAAAGATTTATAAAGAATCGATTTGCAGCAAATTATAAGTTAACTGTTGGAGTAGACATCTTGACCAAAGATGTAGAATTCAGATCGGGAGAAATAGCTACCTTAAGTATTTGGGATATCGGAGGACAGCAACGTTTTGAATTCATTAGATCAACCTTTTATAAGGGAGCTGCTGGAGCTTTATTAGTTTTTGATCTAACAAGAGAACAAACATACACAGAAACAAGGAAATGGCTTACTGAGATTCGCCAATTTGCTGGAGAAAATATCCCATTTGTCTTAATTGGGAATAAAGCAGACTTACTCGCGGATGTTGGGATAGTAATTGATCGAAATGAAGCCAGCTCTTATGCTGAAAAAGAAAAAAGCATATACATTGAGACTTCAGCTAAAACAGGCGTTAATGTTGATTCAGCGTTTACAGAATTGACTAGAAGAATTATTGATTCTCGAACGCAATAATTTTTTGTGACCTTTTTCTTAGATAAGATAGTTATGATGTATTAAACCTACTAAATTGTTCCGTTTTTATATATAACTATTCAAAATCTTCATATAAATCATTGTGAATAACATTAATAGCATCAAAAAGCTTCTTTTTGTCTATTACTAGCGAAAAATTTAATTCCTCAATACTTTGGGTTAATGCTTTTACTTTAATCTGCTTTTTTTCTAATGCTTGGAATATTTTAACTTTTGTTAGGTTATCTAAAACTTTAAAACCAGTTATATTAATTATTGCCACTTCTTCATTTTTTATCTCAAAGAAATCTGAAAAATATCCTGATTTATCTAACGCCATAAGTGCTTTTTCAGCATCTTCTTTCTTTACTATGAATGAAGTGCTAATTTCTGAAGCACTTTGAGCGACTAAAGAAACACTAATACTATGTTTACTCATGATTTTAAAAATTTTTGCTAAAACTCCTGGAACATCAACTAAACTTCCAGAAGTTATAGAGATTATTATTGCATCCTCAACTGTAGAAATTCCTTTTATAAAATTTTTATCTGTATATCCTGAAATGGTTGTATAATCTATTTTCTCTAAAGGTTTATCAAAATTCCTTATTTCTAATGGGATTCTCTTTTTCTCAATAGCTTCTAAACATTTGGGATGTAAGACTTTTGCTCCAAAATTTGCGATATGTTTTGCTTCTTCATAATCTAAATTTCGAATCAGGGATGCTTTTGGGATATAATTAGGATCAATTGATAATAATCCATCAACATTCTTCCATAATATTACTTTAATATCCTTATCACTTCCCATTTCGTAAATAGAATGAGCTAATATGGTAGCTGTATAATCGGAACCTCCTCTTCCTAATGTGGTGGTATATCCTATTTTATTTCTCCCAATAAATCCAGTAATGCACACAATGGTACTTTTTTTAGGGTTTTCCAAAAGAGGGATTAATAATCTTCCTACTCTTGCGTTTGTTAAATTATAAAGAGGGTAAGCATTATTAAACTCATCATTAGTTATTACTATTTTTGTTGCTGGGATAAAAATAGATTCAAAACCTCTACTCATAAGAAATTGATTTAATATATAAGTTGATATGATTTCACCAAAACTTAGGGTGTAATCCTTATAATATGGTTCTAAACCAAATTCTTTAATATCTGCAAAAATATCCTCAAGATCGCTTAATTTTTCATCTAACCAAATTTTAGTTCTGTTAAATTCTTCAGAATCTTCCTTGAATATTTTCTCAATAATATCAAAGTGTTTTTTTTCAAAAATAGCCATGGTTTTATCCAATTCTTTTTCATTATCAATATCTTGAGTCATTTTTAGAAGAAGATCTGTTGCCCCTCGAAGCGCAGATACAACGTACACCTTTTTTACATTTTCATATATTTTTGTCACTTCGAGGATTTTTTTAAAGGCATTTTTATCAATCAGACAACTGCCTCCAAATTTCATAATAGTTATTGTCATAACTTATACCACTGATTAAAAATTTTCTTTAAAACTATTAATATCTATTCGTTATTTAAGATTATACAAGAAAGAAATTTAAAACCAAGAGAAAAGTGAAAATTAAAATTAGGCTTAAAAATTTTAGCGATTATAATTCATAGAAAATTACTCAAATTTCTTTAATAATTCTTCTAATTCATGAATTTGGTAATTGATGTTTTTCTCAATTTCTCTTAATTTATTCTTTTTATCCTCAAGTTCTTTAGTAGTAATCTCTCCAGTTAATTCTTTCATATCAAATTCTAATGAAATTTTTGAAACATTTGCCTTCTTGATTTTTAAATCCATCAATGCTTTCTCTAGATCCCCTTTCTGTTGAATATCTAATATATTACTAGGTTCAACTGTTGCACTTTTTTGTTGACTGGTTGTAATAAGAACATCTGGAACTGGTTTTTGAGGAGGTATTGCTGGTTTTTTTTCTGGTTTAATTAATTCTGTCGGGACAACTGATACAGGATAAGGTTGTTGTTCAGTGGGTTGAGGCGAAACTGGTGGTGGAATCTCAGATGGTTTCTGAGTGATTGGAGTTGTTTTTAATTTTGGGGGGGTTATTTGCTTTATTGACTTTGGTTTGATTAATTTGGTTGGAACAACAGCTTTAGGTTCCTTTATTACTTGTTGATTTTCAACTTGAGCATATGGAGATATTGTTAGCTTTTCCTTTGCATCCTTAGGAACTGTTATTATGGTTTTAGGTCTCTCTTTTACCATAAAATCTTCTGGATTTAGATTTAAACCCACATTAATAGGTGGTGATTCGGGTTTTTGGAGTCTTTCTGGTTTTGCTATAGGTTTCATAGGGGAAGGAGGGGGAGGGACAGTTTTTTTTTCTAAAGTTTCAGGAACGCTCCCTTCTTCAATTATTCTGACAGGTTCTTTTTGCACTCTAGGTTCTATGGGTTCCGGAACTTTTGGTTTTTCAATTGGTATCGGTTCCTTCGGAAGTTTTTGTAGATCAGGAGGTGGCGGAGGTTTTTCAACTATTTTGACTTTTTTAGGTTCGGTTGGTGCTGGAGAGGCTGGTTGTGGAGGTGAAACTTGCTGAAGCATGTTTTTAATTTTTTTAGATTTTTCGAAAAATTCTCTTCCCAACGAATCATCACCTAGTTCAATACATAAATCACTAATTTCCTCAAAAATAATTGCTGCTTTTTCAAATTCTGCATTTTCTAATGCTTTTGTAGCTTCTTCTATATAAGTATCTCTTTTCAATAAAGGTTGCAATAAAGGCGATACTTCAGCACTCATTTCTAAAATATCTGCGATAATTGTGATCATTTTATCCCTATTAATAGGATCTTTTGCAATCATTGAATAAGTCTTTAAACCTAAGATTTTTTCAATTTGATCAGGCTTCATTGCACTCTGTAGATCTTGCTTATTCCCTATTACAGCAGTATGAGCATGGGGTGCTTGTTCTTTTATTAATTCCAAGAAAAATTTACTTTTTTCTACATTTTCTAAACTAGAATCTGTAATTAAAAGCACAGCATCGCTACCCTTAATAAAATTATTCCACAGATAACTAAATTGCTCTTGACCTGCAAAATCCCAGAGGTGAAAATGTAATTTTCCAATCTTAATTGTAGCAATATCACCAGTAATTGTTGGAATATGTTGCATAGGAATTTCTTCTGCTTTTATAAGCCTTGTTATTGTTGTTTTACCAACTCCAGAAAATCCTACCAGTGATATTTTTGGTCTTAAATTTTTATGAATTACATCAATGGTAGGATCAAAGACTTCAAAGGTTTTATCATCATATTTGTGCTTTATAATATCTTCAAATAAATTTAGAAATTCTTTTTTACATTTTATCAATTCTTTTTTAATATTATCAAAATTATCAGTTAATCCTGTCACAAATAAAAAAATTACTTCTAATCTTGTTTCGGTTATATATGAAATTCTATATTTATAATAATCATGATAGTTTACTTTATCTGTACTTTTAGCAAAAGCATCTTTCATCAAATCAACAACTAATGCATTAAATACTTCTGCTTTTAGGGCTTTTCCAAAATGCCTATAGTAGATCAAATTATTGCCTTTATAAATGTATACTTGTCTTAGAATCGTGAATCACCATAAATTTATTTATAGAAACTCCAATTTTTTAACTTGAAATAAATTTAACAAGATCTTTTATAATTGAATATTTTTTCTCTTTAAATTTTTCATGCTTGATAGTATCTTCAATTTTTTTAATCTCCTTTGAAAAATCAAAAACTGAAAACTCATTTATCTCTTGCTTTTTAGAGGTTTCACCTAATTTTTTTAAAAATACACTAATACTTGGCATAAGTTTTGCTAAATTAACGTCTAAATCCAATTTTGAAATTAAAATTAATTCTTCATTGAATGTAAATAAATAATTATAATCTTGAGCTTCTAAAGCAAAAGAATTTATTTTTTTTAAATTCAAATCTTTAGCAATATCTTGAGAATTAGCTATAAGTGATAAAATTTTTTGGGGTAAGACTTTTCCTTTAGAAAATTCTTTAATTGCCGTTCCAAGTATTATGCCATATCGATTTGCTATTGCACATTCTGAATTTAATTCTGTTTTTAGTTGTGAGATTATATCGTCGTAGTTTATTTGTTTCATGATTCAATTATGTCCGTTTTGAATAAATAATAATCTATAATTTATTTATATTTATTTGAATTATTATCTTAAGATTTGAGATTAAATTAAATTTATTAGAAAATAAAAGTGAAAATATATAAATTTCATTTTGTCCAAAAAGAATCAGACATAACTATTATTTCAGAATCTGAAAAAGCTATTTTACGAGCAAAAAATGAATTTCATCGCCATAGAAATATTTTAGAAAAGTATATAATTGAGCATAAAGAATTTCTTAATTCATTCAAACCATTAAAAGTACAATCTAATTACAAAATAATCAATTTAATGGCTCAAGCAGCATTCATATGTGATGTCGGCCCTATGGCCACTGTAGCAGGAGCTTTTGCAGATTTAATGCTTAAAACGATGAAACATTCCAATGATGATTATACAGCTGCAAAAATCGCATTGATTGAGAATGGAGGCGAGATTGCTAATGATTCTGAAAAATCAATGAAAATTGCACTTTTTGCAGGGATTAATGAATTAAGGATGAATATAGGATTTTTAATTAAAAAAGAAGACTGTCCTATTGGCATAGCAACTAGCTCAGCAACAATAGGACATGCAATTAGCCTAGGACAAGCAGATGCGGTCACTATTTTTGCTAAGAATGCAACGATCGCCGATGGGGCTGCTACAAAAATAGCAAATATCGTGAAAGGGGCTGACATTGAGAAATCTATTAAAGAAGGATTAGATGCTGCTGATGATTTAAAAGATGTAAGGGGCGTTTTTATATCCCGAGAAAACAAAATTGGCATTTCAGGAAAAGTTCCCCAGATGTTTAAAATAAAGGGTGATACAGAATTATTATTAAAAAAAAAAATTGAATATCTGTTTCCAGGTAAGTTTGAAATTTTTAAATAACCCAGTAAAAAGGGAATTCGATTCCATTCTCACTCTTAGATGAACATATTTTATTTAAATAATTCATGCTATAATATTCTTCCATCTCTTCTTCTGATAATCTTTTCTTGACATCAAATTCATTAAATGGGAGATAATTATCATCAAGTATTAGATATATTTCGGTATTTAGTGAATCTTTCATCTGTTGTAATTTATTCGTACCATTTGCATAGAAATGGTTTGCTGGTTTAAAAATTGCCAGATCTAATATGAAATTAATAAGATCACATGCTACGATGCTTTTATTATTCTCTTCATAAGGATACTCATAATACATAATTACATAAAAATTGCCAAATTCGCTTATTACCAAATTTACTTCTGAAGTATAGTTTGAATACCATCGAAGAGAATAAACCTCTCGTCTATGCAAACTATATTGTATATCATCAACATCAAGCAATTGATCAGAGAATTGTGTGAAAAACATAACAATGATAACGCTAAAAATAAATATTTTAATCTTTATATTTGATTTTAATTTAATCAATTTATACAGATAAGAAATAAACCCAAAGACTAAAATGGGAGAGAATAATATTAATATTCTACCAGACCAAAATCCATGTAATACTAAAATATCTAAGAATAATGCTAATAAATAGATTATTGCCATTCCAAAAAACCATAATATTATTGGTTTCCCTCTTGGTTTTTTTTGAAATAGAATTAATCCCCATATCCCAAAAAATATTATAATAAAACATTCTATAGCCGCAAATATATTTGATAGATTCAAATCTAGAATATTTAAATTGAAAATTAAAAATCCAATAATAAAAACTACTAAAAATAAAAAGAAAAGAGGAAACAAAAACTTTCCTTCAATTTTTCTATAATATCCATATTTATGACCCCATATCACTGATTTAAATTTATTTTTTTCGAATCTAATTCCACTTCGAAATTTTAAAATTATCAACAATCCAATTATTCCTGTAATGACTAAAAAATACCAAGGTAACATTAATATATCGACCACAATCCAATGACTACTAATTCCTGTTATGTTGAATAAAGCTAAAAAAATTCCTAAACAAACACATAAGATTATCAAATCAATCCCTCTCTTATAATTTCTTGAAAAATAGACTAGAAAAATAAAGGTGAATGATATTATATATATTGTCGAAATAAGAGAGTGAGTAAATAGAGCGCTAATATAGATTAAAATAATGAAAGTATATGTAAAGGTCAAATTAGAGAAGATTATTCTTTTTTCTGGGGCTTTTTCTTTAATAAAATTTTCTAATCTCGAGTAAAGTAAGAAAAAAATACATAAAGATTGGATTGTCGCTAATGCAGTTGGCCAAAACTGGCACATCATGTAACTAAAACCTAAAGAAGTAAATTCTATTAAAAATACACCTAATATAGCTAAGTTTCTATTTTTGAAAATCCGCATCAGAATGATGTAAATTATAAGCCCCGAAACAAAAAAAGTATAAAATGAAAAATATTTTGCCAAAATAAGTTGATCAATGCCTGAAAAAAAGTGGATTATTGCTGTAAACAAATGTAAACCTAATGCACCAAAATATTGATCAAGCGGTAAATAATTAATTTCATTTATTATTTTAGTCAAAAATACATGGTACATTGCATCGGTGCCATAAAAATAGCTGAATCTAACACTATACTCTATTGACAGTAATATTAAAAATATTATTAGTAATAATCCAATTAAAGGAACTCTTCTTTTAATGTAATTAAAAATAGAAAAATTTTCATAAAACGACTGTTTATTAGTTTTAAATTCTTGAGTTTTTAAGAAAATAGTATATTTAGTCCTTTTCTCATAAATAATAATATAAAGTATTAGTGCAAAATAAATAATTAGTATTAAAAGGAAAAAAAAATAACCAGTAATAGGAATTCCAAAGTAATTAGCAATATATCCTATAAGTATATAAAAAACCAAATTTGCAATAATTGTCAAACTTAATTTTTCTAAAAAATTAAAATTCTTATTTTTGAAAATTATGAAGAATAGTGGATACCATGGTAATAATGTTATAACAAAACCAGTAATAAATAAAAGTATAACCTGAAAAAAAATATTTAGAAAAATCAATTCAGATTGTAAAAAATTAATTGAGATATTGTTTAGATTGAAAAAAATTAATAGAAGAGATATGGTTGAAAAAATAAAGATAATTATATGCCATCTTAAGTAGGTAAGCAATACTAATTTATTTACAAATACCTTAATTTTTGTCATCTTATCATGGTTTAAAAACTAAATTGGTTAATTAATCTAATTTTTATTTCTAAATGACCCAATAACATGGCTTATCATTGCCATAATCACCTTTTGAGCTAAAAATTCGGTTGAGATAATTTAGATTGTAATACGCTTCATAATCCTCTTTAGTTAAGTAAGCATTCATATCTAGGCTTCCAAATAGGGGAAAGAATTCTGAGATTATTAAGACAACATCAGTATTATACTCCTTCTTTAGTTCCTTTAAAATATTAGT
>JBHLPZ010000088.1:0-11936 GCA_048885325.1 Candidatus Odinarchaeota archaeon | reverse complement strand
TAATAAATTATTTAATTATGAAATGGGAATATATTTAAGTAATTCTCCGGATAGTATTTTGGAAAATAATAAATTAATTAATAATAATAATAATTTATACATTTCATATTCTAATTCTACTAGGATTTTAAACAATACTTTTACTTATAAGAAAGAAAATTATTGGTTTGAAGATTGCATACATATAAGATCTTCCTATAATTGTAGTATAAAAAATAATATTCTTAAAGGTAGTGGACTTTATTTTTCGGATTATCTTGGCTATTCATTAATCTGTGAAAACAATCTAGTAAATGGTAAGGATTTGGGATTTATAATTAATCAAAGTGGGCTAATTATTGATAATCCAGAAACTTATGGCCAGTTGTTTTTTATTAACTGCTCCAATATAATAATCAAGAATCAAAATATCGAAAATACAAATTATGCCATAACTTTCATTGACTGTAAATTCTGCAATTGTACTCTCTCCAATTTCAGCAATAATCATGCCATTGGAATTCGTATAATGGATTGCTATGATTTTAATGTGTCAAATTGCCGTTTTAGCTTTAATTCGGAGGGAGCCTATATCTCAAATTCAAACTCAACAATTTTCTTGGACAATATATTTAATGACAATTTTATAGGGATTCATGTTTATTATTCTGATTGCGATTATCTAAGTAACCTCTATTATAATAATACGGTTAATTGGAAAATTTATCAAGATTAACTTTAAAATGGGTATGAATAATGATAAAGGCAAAAAAGTTATATTTCATATTTTTTTTTTCGGTAATATTTGTACTAAATTTGATTTTTAGCGCGAGTTATTTTTTTATCGATGAGAGTCAAAAACCAAAATTTTCAGCTAACAATGATCATTGTATTGCTTTTGAGTGGTACAAAACTTGGAGCGTAAGCGATCATGATATAGGTTATGGAATTACGATTGACAATTTCGATAATATTATCATTACAGGAACTGTAAGATATTATGGCAGCACCTATAATGATATTTTCTTAATAAAATTTAATAATTTAGGCAATTCACAATGGGGCAGTATTTGGGGGAGTAATAAAGATGATTATGGTGATGAAGTAGTTACTGATAATATTGGAAATGTATATGTTATGGGAACTACCGGAAATTATCTAGCAGAAAGGAGTGATATAATTTTATCAAAAATTAATAATTCTGGTATTATTCAATGGAATATAAAATGGGGATCCGCGATATATAATTGGGGAAGAGGAATTGACATTGATGACTCAGGGAATATATATGTCGCAGGAATAACTAATGATATTGCCACCGGGAAAGGTGATCTTTGTTTTATTAAATTTGATAATTCAGGAAACATAATTTGGAATAAAACTTATGGTGGAATAGAGTCCGATTATTGCGAACAAATTATTCTAGATGATTATGGGAATATTTATGCCATTGGAAGCACTTACAGTTATGGATTAGGAGATTGTAATATATACCTTTTAAAACTTAATAATTCAGGTAATCTTGAATGGTATACCACGTGGGGAGGTGTTCAGAATGAATATGGTGAAGGAATTGTTTTAGACTCCTTAGGAAACATTTATATTGTAGGAACATATTCAATGTATCAAAATGGCTATTATAACGATTTATTGCTATTAAAATTTGATAATGCCGGAATTATCCAATGGAATGTTTCATGGGGAGGAATTGATAGTGATTATGGAAAAAAAGTCACTTTAGATGACTTAGGAAATTTATTTGTGTTAGGAAACACTAAAAGTTATGGAAGTGGAGGATATGATGCTTGTATTCTGAAATTTGATGATTCAGGGCATATTGAATGGGAAACTACGTGGGGCGGAGTTTATGATGATTATGGTATGGATTTAACATTTGATAGCATTGGGAACCTATATATTACTGGAAGCACTGAAAGTTACTCCCAAGATTATGATCTTATGTTAATAAAATATGGAGTTGATTCGGATAATGATGGTTTAAGTGACTATGTTGAATTAAACCTCTATTCTACTAACCCAAATAATTCAGATACCGATAATGATAAGTTATCAGATGGAGATGAGATCTTGAATTTTCTTACTGACCCGAATAAATGGGATACTGATGGAGATGGATATTCTGATTATGATGAAATATTTATATATGGTACAAATCCAAACAACTTTTACAGTAATCTCTCAATATTATTGATGTTATCATTATTAATATTGATAATGCTAATTCCTATAGTGATTTTCTCTTATTTAAAACTAAAAGAAAGACGAAAATATAAAAAACAAAAGATAAATAAAACATAAAAATTTTTTACGAAAATATTCTTGTATTATATTTACTACTCTTTTACATACTTTTTTTCAAATATTTTTCTTAAAACTTTTGATTCCCTTAATATATTTAAGGCTATATGAACATGGTTTTTTGTATATCCATTTCCAATTATGATTGTCACATCTTTACCTACTCCTTCGGCACCTAATGCTGATTTTGTAAAGCTTGTAGCCATAGAAAAGAAATAAACAGTTCCTCCATCTCTCACAGGTAATATACTCGACATTTCGGTATTTGGAATACTCAAACAATTTATTGAAATGTCGACCTCTTTTCCATTATTAACTTTTAGTGTTTCTTCTAGTACATTTACTGGCTTTAAAACATCAGCTATAATTATTTCATGACAAAATTCTGTAATTTCAAGGAATTTAGCTCTTTTTTCATTCCTAGCTTGACCAATTACTTTTCCTGTTTTTCCAACCATCTTTTTTGCCATACAGGAACACATTAAACCTGATTTTCCGGTAGCACCAAGGATTAATACAGTATTACCCTCTTTTACAAGGTTTTTTACTTGAGCTGGAGCACCTGCAACATCAAGGACTGCTAATGCTAACGTATCTTCCATATCTATAGGAAGTTTAGCATAAATTCCACTTTCAAATAATATTGCTTTACCTTTAATTTCAACACGGTCAATCTCTGGATAGATTTTAGTGATTTCATCTATCCTGAGAGGTGTTAGAGAAAGAGATACTAAGGTCGCAATTTTGTCTCCGACTTTCAAATCAACTTTATCTCTCAAAGCATCTCCAATTGCTTCAATTTTGCCGATTAGCATCCCTCCTGAACCAGTAACTGGATTTTGCATTTTTCCTTTTTCATCCACGATTGCAATTATCAACTTTTTAATTTGCTCAATGTCGCCCTTAGAGACTTGTTTTAACTGTGTAAAACTAGCAGAATCTATATTTAGATAATCAACATCGATTAGAATTTCATTATCGTATATTTCCATATCATTTAATAATTTATTTGCCGATTGTGGTAAAGCGCCAATTGGATCAATTACTCTATGAGTCCCATATTTATTTCCCTTTTTCAAATTTTTATCACCAACTACTAATCCTAATTCTTATAATCCTAGAATTTTTCTTGTGTCATAAGGGGAAGCAATATCTCTACCAAGCTCACTAGCGATTCTTACTACTTTTTCTACTAATTGTGCATTAGATTCAGCCAACTTTCCTTTAGAGATATAAAGGTTATCTTCAAGTCCCACACGAATATGGCCTCCCATAATGATTCCCAATGTAGCCATACGAAATTCATGTTGACCTATACCTGTGACTGTATATGTAGAATTTAGAGGTAGAGTTTCCACTAAAAAATTTAAATCTCTTGTTGAAGCCGCAATTCCTCCGTTTACTCCTAATACTAAGTTAAAATGCATTGGATCCTTTATAAATCCTTTCTTATGTAATCTTAATGCCATATCTACCATTCCTTTATCAAAACACTCCAATTCTGGTTTTATGCCTCTTTTATACATCTCCTCAGCAAAAAATTTTATTGTAGCTTCAGTATTAATAAATATTTCATCTCCCCCAAAATTCATAGTCCCACAATCTAAGCTGGCTATTTCTGGAGGAGGGTCTAAATAAATTGGTTGAAGTCGTTCTTCATTACTCATCCCCACTGCTCCGCCTGTCGAAGGCATGATAATTACATCTGGGCATCTACTCTTAATTTCATTGATACATGCTCTAAACCTTTCCTTATTTTGAGTTGGAGTCCCTTCATTCTCTCGTACATGCAAATGAATAATACTAGCACCAGCAAGGAAGGCGCTCTCAGCCTCAATCCCGATTTCCTTAACAGTATAAGGAACACTCGGATTTTGTTCTTTTGTTACTTCTGCTCCGCAAATTGCTGCTGTAATAATAAGTTTTTCCATAATTTTTTCATAAATTTTAAATTTTAATTTATAGATTTTATAACATTTTTTTTATCTCTTTTAGTGATTCTGCTATCATATCTATAGCATAGTCTAAATCCTCATATGTATGTCGATAACAAATATATCCATGATGAAAAGGTTGTAAGAAAACTTTACGTCTAATAAGTTGACGATAGAATTCTTCTCGCAATTTTCTATATAAAAAATTAGGATCCGGAGTGAAGGTGATATAGGGCATCCAAGGTTGTCCTGAATAAATACATGGAATCTTATAATCTTGAATACTATCTTTTACTCGCTTTGCGAAATAGTTACCTTTCTCGCTAATGTCTTTTAACACATTATCTCGTTGTAGTATTTCAATTGTTTTGAGGGATGCGATTTGAGCAAGACTATTTGGAAAAAAGGTTGAGCTTAAAAATACTTTTTCTACTAAAACATCCATGTATTCTGCTTTTCCTACAAGTGTGCTTATTGGATAGCCGTTACCCATGGCTTTTCCAAATGCCGCAAGATCGGGAAGAACTCCATAGAATTTTTGTGCTCCTCCCATGTCTACCCTAAAGCCTGTTCTTATTTCATCATAAATTAATAGAGCATTATTTTCTGTTGCTAATTCACGTATTCCCTCCAAGAACCCAGATTTGGGAAGCTCAACTTCTCGACCTCCGGGTGTATGAATTGGATTCACAATAATTGCTGCAATTTCATCCTTATGTTTTTTAAATAAATTTTCAATTTCTTCAAGATTATTAAATTCAAATTCATAAAAATCCTCAAATAGTTTCTTAGGAATTCCCGCTTCAATTCCATGAACCTCACTGAAGGCATCATACCAACCATGATATCCGCAGCTAAGAACTTTTTCCTTTTTCGTATATGCTCGTGCAACTCTTATGGCTGCTGTTGTTGCATCAGTTCCCATTTTCATTAATACCATTTTTTCACAGCAAGGTATTAGTTTTTTAAGTACTTTAGCTAATTGATTTTGTATTGGTTGGGTTAATGACATGCAAAAACCTTTATTTTTTATTTGTTCTATAACAGCTTCATCAATTTCTTCCTCTTGATGACCAATTATAATAGGGCCGTATGCGCAAAGCATATCAATATATTCATTTCCATCAACATCAATCACTTTTCCTCCCTTTGCGGTTTCAAAAAATATAGGATATTCTCCCTCAACAAAATTATAGGGTCTACGGATACCTAATATTGCCCCTGGAATTAAATTTAGCGCCTCCTCATACAATTCAAATGTTTTTTTTAAATTTAGTTTGTCAGCCATAAAACTTCTCCATTTTAATCTTTAAAACTCGTAAGTAAGAAATATAATAATTGAAATATTTTAAATGAATTTTTTCTTAAAATTGGGAATCTAATATCTCATAAGAGTTTAGATGATATTAATTTAATTTCTAAATGGGTATGTTACCTATATTTTATATTAAATAAAAGAAGCATTTTTGTATGGTTTTTTTTATTCTTAATTTGGTAATTAAAAGGACAGGTGAGAGAAAAATGCCAAAATTAGTTTGTAAAGTTTGTGGAAGTGAGCATGAAGTTCCTACATGTTGCGATAAATCTATGATTATAAAAGATGGTTACTTATTATGTTGTTGTAATACAGAGACTTGTGGGTATCAGCCTATTCCTGAATGCTGCGGGATACCAATGGAATATTTTGGAGATTAGTAAAATTATATATATTTCCATAAAAAAATGATAATAATAATTAGAATTAAAAAATTTACCATACTAAATTATTAATAATTTCTTTAGCTCTTTCAGCTTCTTTTTTGCCTAATACCTTTCTTATACGTAAATCATTAATAGCTTCTTCAAGTTGAGTATCAAGGTTTTTTATATCCATAAGATTACCAGTTTCTCCACCTTTTTCAACAAGGTTTATCATTGCATTATCTTTGTTCATTAAATCTCTCAATTTATTCCTAAAAGCGTCTGTAACTTTAGTTCTATGAATTTTACCTTTTTCAATAAGCATAGGTAATAGAGGAGCCCTCTCTGTTGTTCTACGTGTATTGGGGTCTATAAAGTAAAAAATAAACATTGGGACTCCAACAACTACATTTTGAGTTTTTATTTCAATAGAATAATTCTTAAAGAATTCTTGAACTCCTGTCATTTCACTATCTTTTACCTTCTCGAGATTGTCTAAGCAGGATTGTTTTTCTAATTTTATTTTAGCTACAGTATCTTCAGCACTGGTTAAATCAGTGCTTAATTCGCTATGTTTCGAGTCAATTTTACTTTTTACCTCTGAAATTTTTTTCTCTAACTCTTTTATCTTTTGTTGTTTAGTTTTCTCTAAATCGCTTATTTCTTTTTGGACATTTTTTCTTAATTGAGCTAGTTCACTCTGATATCTACTTATTGAATTACCTAAATCTTGATATTTGATATCTAAATCCTTAACCGATTCTTCTACTTCGAATAGATCATTCTTACTTAAGGCATTTCTAATGCGATCAATACTATTTTTAATCGCATTATTATTATTGTAAAAATCACTTGATTTATCATTAATTTTATATTTTCCAGATTTTACTAATTCTTCTGGGGAAGTTTCTATTTTTCTTGCTTTTTCAGCCTCTAATTCTTTATTAAGTGAAGCTAGTTGCTTTTCTTCTTCACTAGTATCCACCTTTTTGCCCCTTATCTTATCAGCCTCTTGAGCTCCTCTTTGAATCCATACATCACATAGTTTTGAAATACTTGTACCATAATCGTCAAGCATTCTAACGTCTTTTTGAGAAATGTATTCTAAAACTTCTGGTATGATATTTGTTTGATTAATGCTTTTTGGAATTGGGCCGCCTTCTAAAATAAAGTAAGGTTCTCCAAAAGAACCGATGTTATATTGATTTAAAAAGAAGTTCTTAAAATATTCAACTTCACTAGCACTAAATAATGCTTCTTGTATAACAGTACCTCTCTTAAAATATTTACTTTTTTTTAAATAACTGCTATTATATGATTGTAAAGCACTTAGAAATGAATTTGGATCCGCTCCCTTTATTACATTTTGAGGAGGTGGTGGCATTTGAGAAAATTTACCAAAATTAAATTTTTCTTGTTTATTTAATAAGTAACTGCATACACACGCTCTAGTTTCATTTAAAGGTACTAATTTTACTGGCCAGAAACATATAGAAATTTTATTTATTTTTCCTAGTTTATTAAGTGTTTTACCATAAACATTTATACATTCGATTAATGCCATTGCCATTTCATCTAACAAAGTAGCTCTAGAACGAGCAGAAATTACTTCAGAAATATTAATTAAGAAAGGAATAATTTTATCAACCATATTTGAATCACATACCGTTTCTATATTAATTTTTAAAAAGAGCTAAATAATTAAATTTTTGGTTTTGAAATGAATTTATTTTACTCGTTTAAAGGAGTAAGATTAAATAATTAATTTTAGTTGTAATTATGTAAAACTTCATTAAAAATTTCAATTGCGTTATCTATTTCTTCTTTTTTTATAATTAATGGTGGAAATAATCGAAATACACTAGTGAAGGAAGAAAATGATGCAATTAGCTTTTTCTTCAAAAATTCTTGCTCCAATTTCCGCCCTAAATCTGGATTTGGCTTATTTGTTTTTGGATTAATAATTTCAATACCAAGCATCAAACCTTTACCTCTCACATCTCCTATTATTTCATATTTCTCTTTTAAATCCTTTAGCTTATTTAAAAAATACATTCCCATTTCTTTAGAATTTTCAATTAAGTTCTTTGCTTTTACTTCTTTAATGACTGCATTAGCTGAAGCTGCTGGTAATGGATCAAACATATGGGATTGTACATGAATCATATGTTTTTCCTGACATTTCAATTCTATTTCGGGTGTTGTGATCACTGCAGCAATTGGAAATCCTCCCCCTAAAGTTTTTGAGATATATAAAACATCTGGAACTATATCGTAATGTTGTATTCCGAACCATTCCCCTGTTCTTCCTATTCCAGTACTAACTTCATCATCAATCAATAGAGCTCCATACTCATCAGCTATTTCTTTTAAACGCTTAAAATATCCTTTTGGTGGAACAATAATTCCCCCAGCAGCTAAAATTGGTTCAAATATAAATGCGGCAATCTTACCTGAAGTGTTACTATCAATCAATTTTTTTGACACATCTAAACATAAAAAACTGCAATCAGGGTAATGTTGTTTGACAGGACATCTGTAACAATAAGGAGCTAAGATTTTATGTGCTCCTACCATACGGGGAGAAGTCATTCCATATAATGGTCCAAAACCTGAAGCAGATTGAGCTCCAAATGTTATACCATAATAACCTCTTTCCATTCCGATTATTTCATATTTATCAGTATAAACATTGGCTATTTTTAATGCACATTCTGTCGCTTCACTTCCAGTACACAATAAAATCACCTTTTCTAAGTTTTTTGGCATAATTGAACATATTTCCTCAATAGCATCATATACAGATTTAGAATAAAAGCCACTACCTATATGCATTAATTTTTCAGCTTGGTTTTTAATCGAATTGATCAAATTTGAATTAGAATGCCCTAAAATTGAACACCATATACCTGCACCTAAATCAAGGTATTGATTATTCAATGTATCATATAAATAACAGTCTTTTCCTGATTCTATTATAATTTCTTTCGAAGGAATAGCATTAAAAAGATTTTGGTTTTTTCCTTTTTGTTCTTCTTTAATTTCTCTCAAATTATAATGCCTTTATTTTATTTTTTAATTAAAATTTTATTACAAATTCACAAACCTTATCTCCAAAACCTATAGATTTTATTAGCTTTACTTCAATCGATTTCTTTAATAAAGTTTCAAAAATTATTCTTACCCATCCTAATGAACAATAACAAAAGGTAGAATTAAGGGTTACAACCTTATTTCTTACTAATGGACAACCACAATCGATACATTTTGAAGTTATTTGATTATCTCTTAAAATCCATTTACCACACCAAGGTATTAATTTATTTGCTTTTTGGATAATTTCTCTTAGATCAGTTGTTTCTTTAGCAATCTTCTGAGCAATTTTTAAACTACCAGCTAACGCACACGCCTCTCCACTTTTTTCCATTATCATTTTCTTTTTCTCAAGGTCAATATCTTCTAAACCTTTTATTATGGAATTCATAACTCGACCTGCTCTTTCTAGCAATGATTTAGGACTATTATAATCAATAAAAATTGACTTAACACCTCTATTATTCTAATTTAGATAAATTTTCATTAAAGAAATTTCGATATCTCTTTATTTAGTCTAATTAATTACACTTAATAACTTTTTAAGATTGATTCTATTTAGTATTTTATTTAAAAAGATAGCTCATCTAACTTAAAACTATAAATATAAATTCATTCTACTATAAATTGTAAATAGAAAATGATTTGGTCTTAAGATATGATTGAAAGATTTCTTGAAGGAAAGGGTGCTTTAATTACTGGAGGTGCGTCTGGGTTTGGCAGGGGAGTCGCATTTGCTTTAGCAGAACGAGGAGCAGATTTAGTATTAGTTGATATTAATGAAGAATTATTAGATGAAACAAGTAAAAAAATTACTCAAGAAACAGGGCAAAAAGTTATTCCAATAGTATGTGATGTTTCAAAATCAGATCAAGTAGAAGAAATGGCAAGACAATCATTTAAAGAACTTGAAAATGTTTATATTCTATTCAATAATGCGGGAATAGGATATCCATATGGAATGGATTTATTAAGAACAAAAGAAAAAGATTGGGACAGAATTTTAGACATAAATCTTAAAAGTCAATGGTTAGTTTCTAAAAATGTATGTAGAAGAATGAAAAAGCAGACTTTTGAACCATTAGCAGGAAAAGTAATCCATACTGCATCAATTGCAGGAATGAAAATCGATAACAAAATTCCAGTTTATTCCATAAGTAAAGTTGGAATTATTGCAATGGCTCAAATGTTATCCCAAAGTCTTGCTCCAAAAATAACAGTTAATTCAATCTCCCCTGGGTATCATATAACTGGTATTTATGATAATAGAGAAGATATAGTTGAAATGACAATGGACGATGGCCATGTTAAAACTCCATTAAATCGAATGGGAACTGTAGAAGATGTAGTAAACGTTGTAATATTTTTGGCATCGAAATTTTCGGATTTCATAACAGGACATAATTTCCCAATTGATGGAGGGATTGCTGAAGTTGGTGTTCCAGCATATTACTTTAAATCAGACATTTAACTACTTTACTATTATAAATAAATAAAAATTTAAATCCAAATAAGTATAAATTTAGTTGATTATAAATGGCGATTGAGGAACTAATAGCTCAGAAACCCTTTAAAGGGAAGTTCGCAATTATTCCTGGTGGTTCCAAAGGTATGGGAAAAGCAACAGCGAAATTATTTGTCCAATTAGGTGGAAGTGTATGTATCATTGCAAGGGGCATGGATGCATTAAAAGAAACTCAAGATGAGTGTAATAAGCTAAAATCAAATGAGTCACAATTTGTTGAGATTGTCGCTTGTGATGCTACAGATATGAATAAATTGAAACCTTTTTTAATGGATATCATTAAAAAACATACAATTCCAGATTATCTATTTAATTTTGTTGGTTTTGCCTATGCACAATATCTTGAAAAATTGACCCTTGAAGACTTTAAAACAAATATGAATGTTAACTACTATGGACAGCTGGTTCCCACCCTCATCATTTTACCATACTTTTTGGAAGCAAAAAATGGACATATATCTTTTACATCTTCAGTTATGGGATTTATGGGAATTATGGGATTTGTAACTTATACTCCAACTAAATATGCTCTTTTTGGCCTAGCAGAAGCTTTACGACACGAATTATTACCTTATAATATTAAAGTTTCAATCCTTTTTCCTGCTGATACTGACACTCCTGGTTTTGCGGAAGAAAATAAACTTAAACCACCAGAATGCGCAATGATTTCAGAATCAGGCGGATTATTGACTCCTGAAGAAGTAGCTAATGATTTTATTAAGAGTATTTTAGAAGAACGTTTTGAAATTTTATCAGGAGAGGCAGCTAGTCTATTAAAAGCGATGAGGGAAAATCCTGATGATTTTCGAGGAGCGTTAGATAGACTCTACAAAAGAGCAAGGAGAAAAACAGGAAGAAAAATTTAATTTCTTTTTTTTTATTTAAAATAAATTCTTCGAAAAAATAAAATAAAGAGTTAAAAGGGTTTTTTTATTTCTTTTTTCTACGTTTGACTGTTGTGGATATTTCTAACAAGACGCCGAACGTTTTTTCAGTATCTAAATAGACAAATTTTTGCTTGCCAACCTGACCAGTTTGTAGTATTTCTATACCTTTTTTCTTAAATTCTTCTATATATGCATCCAAGTCATCCACATACACTCCTATGCTATGAAGTCCTTCTTTCCCTTGGTCTATGAATTCTTTAAAAAGGCTATCTCCACTCTTCCATTGCTGTAACTCAACTTGTACGTTAAATAAACGACTAAACGCATAGTCTACTATTATTGTTACATCTTTACCATGAAAGGTGGCATCTTGATGAGTTATATTCTCCATTTGCGCAAATTTTGGTATTCCATATATATTTTCCATAATTGCAGCCTGTTTTTTAATATCCTTATAAACAAAACTTAACTGGTCTATTTTTAAATTCCCTAAATTAAATTCAAAATTTTGTGTCAATT
>JBHLPZ010000087.1:0-11947 GCA_048885325.1 Candidatus Odinarchaeota archaeon | reverse complement strand
TCCTAAATAATTGTTAATTTCAATTGACTTTTCTGCTAAATATTTCAGCTGAGTTTTATAAGCATTAAGAAAATCTTCGTAAGTCGAGAATGCATTACGGACATCTCCCGTCTCAATTCCAACTCTATCTCCAGTTAATGGCATGACTCCATTATTTAATGCCATCTCGAGGGGGGCAACTAAATTCAAAAGCATGCAATTTGTATGACCATAATGTTTACCCACAATGGTAGGTTCTACACATCCAGTAGCTGCCCAATCTCTTGCATCTTCAATTGAAAATCCTTCATGTACCAAGGCTTCAATCATAGTCTTATCATTATGAATGCTTGGTGAGGCACCCATATTAATGTTTACTTCGCACAAGCGTCTTAGATATTCTTTTGAATTTATACCCGAATAATATCTAGCATTCATGTTAGGATCTTGGAATGCTAACATTTCATTTGCTTTTAAGATTATAAATGTCATATCATTCACAGCATTATTACCATCTCTGTCTACCCCTCCAACAGTAACGGTATCATCAGAGGAACTGCCTCCAAATAATTTCCATCCAACATTCGGTATTAATGGATCATGATCATTAATTCGTAAAAACAAAGATCCTACAAGTTCAATAGCTTTTTTTATAACTTGTTCTTTCTCTTCATTACTTGAAGTCGTTTCAATTTCTTTTAAAAAGAACGGCTGTAACATTTGATCAAGTCGTCCTATCGACAATGCAGAATTTGCATTTTCACAGTGAAGACATACAAAACTCGACCAAATAGATTGAATTGCTTCTTGTAAAGTCTCAGCAGGCTTAGCAGGTACTTTTAAGCATATTCTTGAGATTTCTTTTAATTCCTCTATTCGTTTTGACTGTTCTTGATCATTTTGATCTAATGTATTAGCAATTCTTAGGGCTTCCTCACTTAAATGTTTAGAATAAGTTAAAACACCATCAATTGCAATTTGGATAGCTTTATAGAAATTTTGTTTTTCAATTGAATCAGTGGTCTTTTCCTTTTCAATAGCTCTATATTTAACGCTTTCTAATCCCTCATTTATTACCATCGGGAAGCCAGGAACTGTATGACTAATCGCATTATTTTTCATCATAAAATAAAAGACCCATCCTTCTTCTAGTTGTTGGGATATAGGATTATTATATTTAGCTCGATTATATTCTCTAACATTTCGTTCCATCCAATAAGGAAACACCTCTAAACTCAATATGTCCGCATCTTTATCTGAAATATCATTAGGGTTAAGTTCACGGTCACAAATAGTCTTCAATTCAGGCCAAATAGCGGTACCAATAAGCTCAGGATATATAGGTATACCTACTTCTTTCGAAGTAGTAGAGCCTGCTATAAGGTGTTTATCGTGGATTATTGGTTGCTTATTACTCATGATATGGCTTACGGCTCTCGCTTGTCGTAATTCAGGATCGATTGGATCTCCTTTACTATCTACTTCAAAACCATTCTCTCTATGATATTCAGTAACTAACTTGGCTCTTTCAACACAAATTGCGGGTTTTAATGCAAATCTTCTACTTTTTAAGTATTTTAAACGTGGAAAGTCAACTAAAGAATATTTTGCTAGAAAGGGATCTTCTAAAAATTCTACTTTATCAATTTTACGATTTAAGCTTTCGTTCTTAAGTTTTCTACTCTTTTTTCCCTCATCAATATCTTCTAGTGGATAGATTAAGCGGTTTTCAGGTCCTTTATAGTCTTTTATTTTAGCACCCATTACGAGTGAAATTAAATATGAAAACTTAGTAAGGTAAGACATGTTTCCAATATAACCCATCTCGTTGGTTAATAAATAATCTAGCGATTCATCTGCACTTTTATCATAAAGTTTTGCTAAAGTTTCTTTATCTTTGTAATATATAGTGATATTTGGCTCTTCGATTTTACCATCATGAACAGTCATTTTCCCGTCCTTAAAAATTACATAAATATTAACCTTGTCATCTTTAGTAGTAAATTGATATTTAGCATTAAAAATGAAGCCTGTTTTTTCGTTATATATCTCTCTACGCATTTTTCTACGCGTATCAAAAATCATCGCAAGCAAATTCAACTGATTTTTAAAATCTTCAATTTTCTCATCAATTTCTTTTTCATTCATCTTAACTTCGCTATGTAAATTATTTTTCTTTAAAGAGAATTCTTCTCTTCTAATTTGTTTATTACTTTATTTTTATGTTATATATATCTTTATCGATTATTTAATAAAATTAATTTCACTATTTTTTACTTTGTAATCCTTAGATTATTAAAAATTAATTCTTGAAAATAACATATTAATAGTTGCGGAAACTAATTGAACTAGTATTAAAATATTTTAAAAATGTTAATGGTTAAAAGAAATGAATGAAAACAGAAACGATCAAATATTGAGTGAAAGTTATGATGCAGTAGTTATTGGTGCAGGTAATGGTGGTTTAACAGCAGCAGCTCAATTAGCAATGAAAGGAGCAAAAGTACTATTATTAGAACAGCATAATTTGCCGGGAGGATTTGCTTCAAGTTTTGTGAGAGGAAGGTTTGAATTTGAAACTTCACTCCACGAACTTTGTGATTATGGCTCTTCAACAAATAAAGGTGGAGTCAGGGCACTATTTGAAGATAAACTTAAATTACCTTGTGAGTTTGTTGAAATCCCTGAAGCTTTTAGACTCATTTTAACGGATTCAGATGAAAATGTTGATATTGTAATGCCATTTGGAATAGAAGAATTTCTTGAAGCTATAGAAAAAGAAGTTCCAGGATGTAAAGAATCAGTAAAAAAATTTTTTGATTTAGGGCGAGATATTCAAAATGCAACAAATTATATTGGTCAAACAAAGGGTAATCCTGATCAAAATGTTTTATTAGCAGAACATTCAAATTTCCTTAAAACAACAGCATATTCAGTAGATGAGGTACAAAATGCTCTTAATATTCCTGAAAAAGCTAGAAAGATACTTAACGCCTATTGGGTTTATTTAGGAATTCCAACAAGTAGATTAAATTTTACAATATACGCTGTTATGACATATTTATATATTTTAAGGAAAGCATATATTCCTAAATATCGTTCTCATGAATATACAACTGCTTTGGACGCTAAAATTAGAGAGTTTGGGGGCAAAATAGAATACAATACAAGAGTAGAAAAAATCTTGGTAGAAAATGGAAAGGTAGTGGGAGTTGAAACTTCAAATGGAGATAAAATTTCTACCAATAATGTAGTATGTAATGCATCTCCTACGCTTACTTATAACAAATTAATATATCCAAAATCAGAAGTTCCAGAGATTGCTTATAAAGAGATAAATGCGAGAAATCATGCAGTTTCAACATTTGTAGTTTATTTAGGTTTAGATGCTACAGCAGAAGATTTAGGTCTAAAAGATTATAGTTATTTTATTTATAATAATATGAATACAGATGAATTATATGATTCAATAAATGAGTTAAAAACACCCGGGGTTCAAGCAACTATTTGTTTGAACACTGCTATTCCAGATTGTTCACCACCAGGCACATGTATCCTATCAATTACTACTGCTTTTCGGCCTGGAATATGGGATAATGTAAAACCAGAAGAATATTTCAAATTAAAAAATAAAATTGCTCAGGAACTTATTGATACTTTCGAGAAGGTTACTGGTGCACCAATAAAAGAACATATAGAAGAAATTGAAGTCGCAACACCTCAAACTTTTGCAAGATTTACTGGAACATATAATGGAATTGTATATGGCTATGAACCAGATTCATGGGATTCTTTCATACCACGTC
Source organism: Candidatus Odinarchaeota archaeon (assembly GCA_048885325.1). Lineage (GTDB taxonomy): Archaea > Asgardarchaeota > Lokiarchaeia > Sigyniarchaeales > SOKP01 > SOKP01. Next base: position 8,162 of record JBHLPZ010000087.1, on the reverse strand, counting down.
TAATGGCAATGAACGATGAAAAGCATATTGAAGGGCTTGAATTTTGCGGTGGTTTTGGAAGAAGATGTCATGGGTATAGTAGTTCTTTAAAAGATGGAGAGACTGCTGGACTTTTAACTTTACAAGATCTATTTCAGAAGGGGGTGTTAAAATGAGCAAAAAAGAAGAAAAGTTTGAAATTACAATTAAAAGCAACACAAGAGACTTGTTTGCATTTACAAAATTGGTACCTAAGAGAAAGAAGATAATTGAGAAAGCTTCTAGTGAACCTATAAAATCTGATCCAATGAATGAACTAGCAAATCGCTTGCATCCTAAAAGACAATATTTAGTTATAAAATCAATAAAAGAAGAAACGAAATCATCAAAAACATTTAGATTAACTCCCGATCCAGATTCGGCTACGAAAGAATTAGCTTACTTTAGGCCTGGTCAATATCTAAGTTTAAAAGTAAAGGTTAATGGAGTAGAAATTACAAGGCCTTATTCAATTGCTTCCTCTCCTTCGAGTGTTTTAAATGGTTTTTATGAGCTCACTATAAGGAGAGAAGAGGAAGGTTTCCTAACCCACTATATATGGGATCATTGGAATGTTGGTACCAAAGTTGAAAGTTCTGGACCAGAAGGATTCTTTTATTATGAACCACTTAGGGATTTAAAAAATATAGTAGGGCTTGCTGGAGGTTCTGGAATCACACCATTCCGTTCGATAGCAAAAGCAATCATAGAAGGCTTTATAGATGCTAAACTAACTTTATTATATGGAAGTAGTGAAGAAGATGATATTATTTATTATGAAGAATTTAAAGAGCTTGAGAAAAATCATCCAGATAAATTTAAAGTCGTTTATATTTTAAGCTGTGAAGAAGTTACTTTGGAAGGATGTGAACAGGGGTTTATTACTGCTGACTTCATCGAAAAGTATTGCGAAGTGAAAAATAGTTCATTTTTTATCTGTGGGCCACAAATCATGTATGATTTTGTTGAAAAAGAAATGGACAAGTTTAAACTACCTTATAAAAGAATACGGAGAGAAGCCTTTGGAGAAATAAAAGATGTACTTTCCCTCCCTGATTTTCCAAAAGAGCTTGCTGAAAAAAGCTTTAAAATTAAAGTTCAAATTGGAAATTTAATAAATGAAATACCCGCCTTATCAACTGAATCAATTTTGGTTGCTATGGAAAGAGCAAATTTAGCTCCTCCTTCAAAGTGTCGCTCAGGTGAATGCGGGTTCTGTCGATCATTAATTATTTCAGGAGATGTATATGTTAGCCCCTTTTCAGACTGGAGAAGATCAGCAGATAAAAAATTTAATTATTTTCACCCATGTGCTTCATATCCAATTTCTAACCTCGAAATTAAGGTACCAAGGCACATATAAGCAAATAAAGTGAGTAATATCTCATTTCCTTAAATCAACCATTCTATTTTTTAATACTTTTTAGCAAAATTTATCTTATATTCTTAATTCAAACTTTTTAATCGTGTTGTATTATGTAAACCTCTTCTAAAATGAATATCAAACTCAAATTTGGAATTAGTGCCTTTATAGTAATCTTACTCCAATCTGGTTTAAAGCTATTTGGGGTTGTAATTACTGGAAGTTTAAGTTTTTTATCTGAAACAGTAGATACCTTATCTGATATTGTATTTGTATTTTTAACTATTTTTTCCATATATATAAGTCAACGTCCTCCAGATTTTGAACATATGTATGGGCATTCTAAAATGGATTCCATTGGAGCAATGATTCAAGGAGTATTTCTTATAACTACATACATTTTCTTGATTATAAATGCTATTCAAGTCATAATTGGACAATCATATATTATCAATAATCCAAGCTTTGGCTTTCAAATTCTTATAATTTCTTTTATTATAAATGTTATATTCTCTAGAATTCTAATTTGGCAAGGAAAAAAAAGAAAAAGCTTATCACTCCAAGTACAAGGATTAAATTTATTTCAAGATTCTTTGCGAGCAATAGTAGTATTAGTAAGTTTTGTTTTGGTTATATTTTTTAATATTACATTTTTAGATCCATTTTTTAGTATAATTCTTTCAATTTGGATAATTTTTAGCGCCGCCTTTCTATTAAAAAAAGGTATAGCCAATTTAGCTGATGTAAATCCTTTTAGTCCTTATATCATTGAAGAGATTAAGCAAAAAATATTACAATTAGAACATGTTAATGCAGTTGATGATATGAAAATTAGAGCAAGTGGAGATGAGCTCTTTATAGATGTACGGCTTTCTGTTGAAGATCATATTTCGATAATCCATGCTAATGAAATTACTAAAGCAATCTCGTCAATGTCTAAATCATATTTCCCTCCTTATAATGTTGAAAGTCTTGTCGAGATGAACCCACTTAGTGGAGAAATATCTATTGGGGATAAACTCATTAATTTACTCCATTCTATGAAATCAGAATTTCATGAAATTCTCAAGTTCAAAGATTTGAATGTATTCAGAATTGAAAGCGAGTATTTTCTTTCAATATCAATAGTAGTTGATGAAAATTTATCCCTTAAGGAAGCACATGATATAAGTAATAATTTCGAACAGGAATTGAAGAAAGAAGAACCACGTATTTCTCGATTGATAACCCACATTGAATCAGGAGCATTAACTGAAAAATTATCAACAAAGCAATTAACCTGTAAAAGATTTAGTCAGGATGAATTGAATTCTATTCAAAAAAAAATTGAAGAAATCCTCAGAACCCAACCAGAAGTTAAAGGCTATCATGGATTTGAATTTTGGTCAACTACTGATTTCTGTGTTCTTGAATTGCACATTTTCCTCGACGATAATCTAAATATTTCACATGTTCATGATATTATTACAGGATTAGAGCATTCAGTTATTGAACAACTTGATATTGAAGATTTAAATCAAATTATTTTTCATTCAGAGCCATTAAAGGGGCGAACAGACGGAATCTTATTTTAAAATATAATTTTATTTCAGTTCAAAAATTGAAAACATAGTTTTCTAATTGTAATTCCTTTTGAATATATTTAATATCTTGTTGAATGCTTTTATTTAAAGGAATTCCTGTTTTCTTTTTTTCAATTTCGTTGATATGTTCTTTTTCTCCTCCTGTATAAATCCTCTCGGCTCCCGGTTCTTTTTTAGAGCTCCTTAAAGTTCTCATGATATTTCCAGTCGTTTCTTTGAAAGAATTTATTCCCATAAAGTTTTCAACGTTAATAGCTAAGAAGAAATGGCCCACTGGTAACCTTTTTTGACCATTTTCATTAATTCCAGCAGTCTTTTTTAAAAAAACACCATCTTGTAATGCTGAAGATAATATTTCTACAAAAGTTGCATAACCATATCCTTTATGCCCAGAGGTACTTTCTCCTTTTCCACCCAGGGGTAATAATGCAGCTGAAGCTTCATCCAATTCATGCAAAACCTCTTCAGGATTATCCTCAGTTTTCCCATTTTTAGTTATTATTACTCCATTAGGAAGTGATTTGTGTAACCGATTATATACTTCTACCTTTCCTCTCTGTATAATTGATGTTGCACAATCTATTAAAAAGGGAAACTTTTCATCTGTTGGAGCCCCCATGGTTAAAGGGTTTGTGCCCAATAAAGGCTCCACTCCAAATGTAGGTGGAACCATAGGTCTAGTATTTGTAGTTGTAATTCCAATCATTCCTTCTTTTATTGCCATTAGAGAATAATATCCAGCAATTCCAAAATGAGTGGAATTTCTGACCGCAACAGCTCCTAAACCAAACTTTTTAGCTTTTTTAATTGCTAATTTCATTGATTTGTAAGCAATTACAGGTCCTAGTCCAAATCCTCCATCTATAACGGCCGTAGTTGGAGTTTCCTTAAGTAATTTTGGTTTAGTTTTTACACTATAAATACCTTGCTTGATTCTTTCATAATAAGTCTTTAATCTCTGAATACCATGAGAATCAATGCCCCTTATATCAGACGTGATTAACACGTCAGAAACAATTTTAGCATGTTTTTTGGGGGTGCCTAATTTAATAAAAACATCTTTAATAAAGTTTTTTAAGATGGTTGGTTTAATATAAACGACCTCATCGAAATCAACCTTTGATTGTTGATCGCTAGTTTCCGTTGTATACATGCTCTCACCTTAGATCAAGTGATATTATTTATTTTATTTCCTTTCTATTTAATTAAAATCCTATTTAATATAAGGTGAGAATTAGTATTAGAAAAGTTCAATAACTGTTTAACCGTAATAATAGGAAGAAAAAAGATTTTAAAAAGGGAATTCGTATTGTTCTAAACCTTGCTCTTGTTGCATAATTCTGATATCATTTTGAAGACTTTTATTCAAAGGTATTCCTGTTGTTCTTCTTTCTATCTCTGCAAGATATTCTTTTTCACCTGCAGTATAAATTCTTTCTGCTTCAGGATCTTTTCTAGCACTCCTAAGTCCCCTCATAATATTACCAGCAGTCTTTTTAAAGGAATCTAAACCAGCAAAATTATCAATATTTATCGCTAGAAAGAAATGACCTACTTTAAGTCTCTCCTTTCCATTTTCTTCGATTCCAAGTGTATCTCTTAGATATATTCCGTCTTGCAATGCAGCTGACAATAGTTCAACAAGAGTTGCATAGCCGTATCCTTTATATCCCGCCGTTTCCTCTCCTTTCCCCCCTAAAGGTAATAAAGCTGCTCTTCTATGAAGCATTTCATCTAAAATCTTATTCGGATCAGTCATAATTTCTCCTTTACCATTTATTACAGTATTTTCTGGTAGCGGTTTATTTATACGACTATAAACTTCTACTTTTCCACGTTGGATTATAGATGTAGCACAATCAATAAGAAAAGGAAAATCCTCATCGGTTGGAGCTCCAACTGTTAAAGGATTAGTTCCTAACATAGGCTCAACTCCAAATGTAGGCGGGATTGATGGTCTTGCATTAGTTACAGTTAATCCAATCATTCCCTCATTAATTGCCATTAAAGAATAATAACCTGCTATTCCAAAATGGGTTGAGTTCCTTACCGCTACAGCTCCAAGTCCATATTTCTTTGCTTTATCAATTGCAACCTTCATAGCTTTATAGGCAATTACATGTCCCATACCACAATTACCATCCCATAGAGCTGTTGTTGGACCATTCTTTATAACATCAATTTTAGTTTTTACTTCATAAATCCCTTGCTTTATTCTATCATAATACATTTTACATCGTTGAATTCCATGTGATTCTATTCCTCTTAAATCAGATGTAATCAAAACATCAGCAATAATTTTAGCATCTTCTTTGGGAACTCCTAAACCAAAGTAAACATCTTGCATAAAATTCTTAAGAATATTTGCATCGATAACTATTATTTCTTCAGACATTTTTTATTAACGCTTTAGATTATGATTCAATTCTAGAATTATTATAATTTCAATTTTGCTAAGCTTTAGTTAATATTTCCCTTTATATTAAATTTCTATATATTATTAGCATATCATGCAGTTTTTTGAACTGCTTTCTTTTTCTTGTTATTTATGATTTTAAATGATATGTATGAAAAAGTAAAAGGGAAATTTTACAAAGAAATAACTGTTGATATTACTGATGGAGAAAAAATAACTTATGTTTTTCCAGATACTAATGAATTCATTTCAATTATTAAACGAAAATTACATAAGGAATTAATTAAAAGTGAACAAATCTAGATTCAATTAAAATCTTAATTCAAACTTTTTATTTTATATCTTTAAAGGGAAAGCTTTAAAAAACCCGATCCTTAGCTCCAATCCTACTATTAGGTCCAAAAATATCATACCCCTCCACTCCCTTACCATGAAGCGTGAACACCTAAACTTACGGCTGCTCCATCCCTGGCCTGGCCGGTTTTGCTATTACGTGATTATGTTTTCCCTACAGAAAACACCACACAGACACCCACCATCATGGGGAGAGCTTCGCCGGGATACAATAATGGCTAATAATAACTCATGATGCCTCAAATCAGGCATTTCCGCTATGCGCATTTCGCGGTCCATCCAGCATGGGACTTCAGACATTGCGCAACTTGTCCAATATGGAATAATCTGTGATAAAATAAAAAATTATTTGTTGAAAAATTGAAAAAAAGATTAAACTAGAAAGAATTTAGCTATATTTTGGTTTAGCTTTTAAGACATAACGACAGTGCTTATTCCTATTTTCTTCAAGAATACATTCTTTAATTTCCGATTCTAATATATAATTTGGGAGAAGGGTAGCTAAAAAGCTTTTGGTATACGGAATACATATGCTTTCTTGAATTGTTTTTGCAAGATTTGGATTCTTTTTGCCACCTATGGGACAAAACCCCTTGGAATGCTTAAGAATTATATCATAAGTATTCTCATTTGTCTTTTTTATTGAGACTTTAGCAGCTAAAGCTTTATATATTTGATATAACGCTGCTTCTAAATCAGTAATCCCTTTTCTTTTATAGATATTTGCCAATTTTGCGCCTAATGCTGTTGACACTGACCTTGGAAGATCTTTTCCCCCAAGATCAATCATTTCATTGATATATGCATGAAAGAATTTAAGAACATCTTTTACCATTAATGAAAACCTATAATTTTTTGAATAATTATTCTACGCAAAATCCTACATGAAAAATCATAGAATTGTTATTTAAACTTATTCTTTTTTGTCTAAGATAAATGAATGTATTATGGTTATATTAGAATTAATTATTCACAATTTCAGGAAAGTGAATTCTTAGCTAATAAGGAATGAAAATCTAAGGGTTTTTTAATGTAAATCTAAAAAGCTTATCTTTATCTTCCTGAGCGTATTCTATACCAATTCTTTTTCCTAAAATTATTTCATTGGGGTTAATATTTTCCCCATAAGTGAAAAATAGTTTTGAATCAGAAGCACATGAATCTTTTCCATTAAATTCTTCTTTTACAATGTTTAAAGCCATACATAATTTAGCAGGCCCATCAGTTAAATTTTTGTAATTTTTACCGATTTTAGCTTTTCTATTCTTTTTCATAATTTCAATTCCATCAATAGGATATAGTTTTCTTATCAGAACCGCACAAGGCATTCCTTCTGGTTCAGTAATTACATTTAAACAGTAATACATTCCATATATAAAGTAAATATATAACGTTCCCGGTTTCATATACATTGGTTTTGTTCTTTCTGTTTTTTTATAGTTATAACTATGGCATGCCTTATCACTTGGACCTAAATAAGCTTCTACTTCAATAATTTTTCCAATAATGTTTCCCCTTTTTATCTTTCTCACTATATATTTACCTAATAATTCTTTAGCGACCTCAACTGTATGTCTGTTAAAAAAATCCCTATTTAATCGTTTCAATTTACTCAAAATTTAGTATTTAACCTCATAAATAGAAGAATTAAAGATTAATTCAAAAAAATTTTGAATTTAAAAATTAATTCTTAAACAGCATTTTTTAAGAGAAAACGCTTCCTAAGCATACGGCTTAATTGCTCTTCTATTTGAGCTAGATTTATGAGTTCAACTATGTTAGCTTTGGTTCTCTTTAGTGTTTCCCAATTCTTAGTTTGATTAACTAAATTATACTGCTCCATTAATATTCTCCTAAGTAATAGTTCCAGACCATATGTTTCGGTTATATCTTGAGCTTTATCTAAAAATCGTTGACTCTGTTTCAAATTCAAAGTTAATAACTCCAACTTAGCTCGCAGTAAGTATGTTTCGGCAAGAAACGAGTATGATTTTTGATTTTTAACAATATTATGTACTTGGGCTATGTATACTTGTATTTCGTCGAGTACTTTAAGATCATTGGTCTTGCCTAACTTTACTAAGAGTAAATCACTTAAGTTAAGCAGGATTATTATTTTTGCTTCGCTATTTGCCACCTTATCTTCCAAAGATTCTTTTAGTATCTTTTCAGCTTTCTCTCGATTACTAATAAGAGAGCTCAATTTTAGTAGTTTAGCTATATTTACACGATAACATAAATTTAGAAATTTATTATTTTCTTGGTCGCTGATTCGCTTCATTTCTTTTAAATATCTCTCCGCCTCCTTAAGATCACTCTTATAAAGTGATAAAGATATCAATTCGTCAAGAGTCATTACTTCACTAAAATAAGCCCCAACCCTTTCTTTGATTATAATAGCTCTTTCGAAATACTCCTTAGCTATATC
>JBHLPZ010000086.1:0-11954 GCA_048885325.1 Candidatus Odinarchaeota archaeon | reverse complement strand
TACTGGTAAAAAAATTACTATTTAATCATATTACTACATATTCGATCATTTGGTTTTAAAATCAAAAAATTTATCCTTCAATAATAACTACATTACCTACATGATTGAAGACCTTAATGAATCTGGGAAACTAGAAAAAGCATCAAGAGAAATAATTAAATATTTAATTAAAAATCCTCAAACTTCACGTCAAAAAATTACAAATATTAAGGGGAGAATTGGAAAAAAATACAAATTTAATAAAGTTATTAAGAATGCTACTATTCTAAATTTTGCTACTCCTGAGGAGAAGAAAATTATTATTCAAATCCTTAAAAGAAGAACAACAAGAACAATTTCAGGAGTATCTGTAATAGCAATAATGACTAAACCACTTCCGTGTCCAGGTACATGTATTTATTGTCCAGGTCAAGATTCTCAACCTAATCAAAAAGTTGCTCAATCGTATACAGGTCAAGAACCTGCAGCGATGAGATCTATTCATAATAATTATGATCCATTCAAACAAGTTCAAAGTAGAATTCAAGATTTAGAAGCAATTGGTCATACTGTTGATAAAATTGAATTAATCATTATGGGAGGAACTTTTTTATCTACAAATTTAAATTACCAAAAACAATTTGTCAAAGGTGCATATGAAGGAATAATTAATAGAAGTACCGAGACATTAGACCAAGCAAAAAGATTAGTGGAAAAATCTAAAAGGAGATTAATAGGTTTAACAATTGAAACAAGACCTGATTACTGTAAAGAAGAACAAGTGGACACGATGCTCAATTTTGGGACAACGAGAGTTGAAATTGGAGTACAAACAGTCTTTAATGAAATATATGAATTAGTAAATAGAGGTCATACAATAAAAGACACCATTGAAGCGATTAGGATAGCTAAAGATGGGGGTTTAAAGGTCAATGCTCATATAATGCCTAATTTACCTGGTTCTGATTATTCGAATGATATTGAAACTTTCAATATTTTATTTTCTAATCCAGATTTTCGACCAGATATGCTAAAAATATATCCTTGTCTAGTAATAAAGGGTACTGAATTATATAATTGGTGGAAAAATGGAAAGTATACTCCATATTCAGATGAAAAATTAATTGATTTATTAGCTAATATCAAAAAGAAATTACCTCCTTATGTACGAATTCAAAGAATTATGAGAGATATACCCGCACATTTGATAGAAGCAGGCTGTAAAAAAAGCAATCTAAGACAATTGGTACAAGAAAGATTAATAGAACTTAATTATAAATGTAATTGTATTAGATGCCGGGAATATGGAATTTCTAAGGGAGAAGGAGCTTTAGATGATAATGTTTTATTAACTAGATTTGACTATGAAGCCTCTCAAGGCAAGGAAATCTTCTTATCTTATGAAAATAAAGAAGAAAACTATCTAGTAGGATATTTAAGACTAAGAAAACCTTCGAAATTTGCTCATAGGCCAGAATTAAATGATGGAAAAACAATGATAGTCAGAGAAATTAAAATCGTTGGTGAATTAGTCCCAAAAGATTTGAAACCAAATCGATATGCTCAAATTCAGCATCGCGGATATGGAAAATTATTAATGCAGAATGCTGAAGAAATTTCTTGTCAAGAATTTAATGCTGAAAAAGTGGCAGTTATAAGCGGAATTGGAGCAAGAGATTGGTTTTATAATTTAGGATATAAATTAGATGGTCCTTATGTCTCAAAAACTCTAAAATGATTACTTTTAATTTAAATTATTTGCTCATTATAGAAAAAATTTCTAGATTTCGCCCTTTTCCCTGTTCCTTTTATTTTAGCCTTAATGGCAGGAGTCTCCCATTTCAAAAGATTTTTACCCAATTTTCGACTAAGTTTTATTACTTCAACTTCATATATAAATTAATATGATATATAAAAAGTTTAAATATGTCATTTTGTTTTAATTATTCATCAAAATTATAATCCTAAATTATATTCTAAAAATACATTTTATCAATAATAACGACTGGGATTAAATTGTTATTTAATTTTTAAGGATATTCTTTATAATCTAATATTTTTTCATAATCAGATATAATAACTAAAATTTAACTACCTTCTATAAAATGATTAAAATGTATTTCCAAATATAAGGATGAATCAAATTCTTTAAAATACATTTAAAACTGATATATCTTTTAATAATTTTATATATAATAAGAATCTACTAAAAGATTGTCATGACTTCAAAAAAATTTTTGTCTAATAAAAGAACCGCTCAGCAAACTATCTCAATTTCACCAGCATTAAAAGAATGGATTGAAAGATATGTAAATGTGAATAGGAAAAATAATCCCAAAGATTCTAGATTCGGCAGTATTTCATCTTTTTACAATTATATTATGGAAAAGAATATGGAAATCCTTGAACATGGTAAAACACTTGATGATTTTGAGAGATTTGTGGATAGTAAAACTAGAAACTTCTTTGACCGTATCACTTTCAGAGGTGTGCTTCCCTTTCATGAAGATATGGTTAGAACACATAAATATACTCATTTGAATTTTAAAAGGTTAACAAGTTTTCTATTTGCTGTGAGAAATTTATATCTTGAAGGTGTAGAACCCAATGATTACAATAAACTTATGGAAAATTTCCAAATATTGAAAAATTTTTTCCTAGAAAATAATATAATAAAAAAAACTCGCCTAGAACTCATTACTAAAGGAGATTCAAGATCTCCAAAAGCCATATTTGAATTCATTGGAAATTATAAAAATCTATTCTGGGAAAATTGTAAATTAAATGCTGCTGTTTTTGGGATAATAGGAGCAAAAATTACTGAAGTTATTTATTCAGATAAGGATTTATATTGTAGATTTAACCTTGATAGTACTGATTTAATCTTTAGGAAAGATTTAGCTAAAAAAGAGCGGATTAAATTAGTAAACGATAATATGAATCTTTTAATAAATTATAGACAAATCATTAATGATAAAGACTTCTATTTATGGATGAAATTGGCGGGAGATAAAGAGATTTATATTAATTTTAATAATGAGAGCACACAAAAACGATGGTTAGAAATAATATCTGAGGATATAAATCAGTTTGGGGAAATAACTGATAACTCCTTAGATTTTTTGAAATTCTTTGAAAAATTGCATTGGATAGATATAGAGAGCGAAAAAGATTTAAGTTTTAGATTTAGATTATCAAAAGAAAAAAATCATGAAGAAATTAAATTTCTAATAAATTCTCTTTCAAAACATTCAAAAGTAACTCAACTAAACGGAATATACAATTTAGAATGAAATTTTCCAATAGTTTGCCAAAATAAATTAATAATCTTAAAGATAATTGATAACTGAATTAATTGAAAATTTTAAAGAACCTTACTTAATTACATATTTTATCCACAATTCATTATATTATTATCATTTTTTAGATTTTGATTTAAAATGGAATATTTCGATTATGAAAAAATAGGGCTTAAATGTGGTTTAGAAATCCATCAACAATTAGATACTAAAAAAAAATTATTTTGCAGATGTCCTACTGCACTTCAAGGTACAAGGGAACCAGATTTCACAATTAAGCGGTATATGAGACCTGTTTTGGGAGAGATGGGTACATTTGATAAAGCTATGCTAACAGAATATGAAAAAGGAATGGATATAGTTTATGAGGGATATAATGATGTTATTTGTACTTATGAATTAGATGATACCCCTCCTTTTTCGTGTAATAAGGAAGCTCGAAAAATTGCTTTACAAATTGCCCTACTTGTAGATGCTAACATTATTGAAGAGATGCATGTATGTAGAAAAAATTATTTAGATGGAAGTGTTCCGAGTGGATTTCAGAGAACTATGATTCTCGGAACTGATGGCTATATCACTTTAGAAAGCGGAAAAAAGATTGGAATAGATATATTGAGTCTGGAAGAGGAGGCTGCTAGGAAAATAAAAACTGAAAATAAAACTAATTATTTTCGGTTAGATAGATTAGGAATCCCATTGATAGAAGTTACTACTAAACCTGATATATCCCATCCTGATGAATGTAAAGAATGTGCTGAAAGAATAGGATTGTTATTCTGGTCAAGCAAGGTAAAGAAAGTTTTAGGTTCTATTCGCCAAGATGTTAACGTTAGCATTAAATCTGGTACAAGAATCGAAATAAAAGGAGTTCAAAAATTAAGCTGGATACCATTATTAATTAATAATGAAATTTCTCGTCAAATTAAATTAATTGAAATTAAAAATGAATTAGCTAAAAGAAAAGTCAGTTTGGATAATATTACTGAAGATTTTGTAGATTTATCAGAAAAAATGAAAAAAACAAAATCAACATTTCTTTCAAAGGGATTAAAATCTGGAAAGAATTTATATGGGATAAATTTTAAAGGATTTAAAGGAATTTTTGGAAAAGAGTTAATGAAGGACTACAGATTTGGAACAGAAGTAAGTGGTAAAGTAAAAATAATTTCTGGATTAAAAGGAATTATACATTCTGATGAGGATCTCGAAGACTATGGGCTCTCTAAAGAAGAAACTGAAAAACTTAAAAAATTGTTAAAATCTACTCCAAATGATTGCTTTATATTAGTTATGGGCCTTAAAAAAGATGTTAATAAAGCAATAAAAGTAATTATCAAAAGAGTTAAAAACGCATTTGAAGGTGTGCCCCCAGAAACAAGGAAAGCTCTTGAAGATGGAAGAACAGAATTCTTAAGGGAATTACATGGTGGAGCAAGGTTATATCCTGATACAGATTCTAGAGCTATAATTAATACCACAAGTGAAATCGAGGAAATTAAAATAACTTTACCAAAATACCCCTGGGAAGTAATTAAAGATTATTCAAAGAAATATAATACAGAGGAACGTATAATAAAAGAATTAATTTTTGATGGTAATTTAGCCTTATTTGAAAAACTAATAAAAATCTATCCTGAAAATCCTACGATTATATTCACTACTCTTTTAGAAACTACCACAGCATTAAGGCGTGAAGGAAAAAATATAGATGTAATTTCCGATCAAGATTATATGGAACTCTTTAAAGAATTAAAGGATAAAAATATTAGTAAAGAAGCTATTGATGAAATCATGGCTACAAAAGCGGATTTTCCTAACTTATCTATAAAGAAAATAAAAGCAAAACTTGATATTGAAAGCATTTCAACCGAGGAATTAAAGAAGATTATTCAAAATATTCTAGAAAAAAATATTCAAATAATAAAAGAAAGGGAAATGAGAGCATTAGGACCATTAATGGGAGAAATCATGAAGGAAGTTAGAGGTAAAATAGATGGAGCTATAGTCTCTAAAGAATTAAAAAATCAATTAGAAAAAAAATTAAAAGAGCTGGAATAAATGGAAGACCAATTAAAAGGTTATAAAGGAAAAGCCAAAGAATTCTTAAAAAAAAATAAAATTAATATCTGGGATATTATTGTATTAAAGACAAAAAAAACACAACTAGAAGGAATACTATTACCTCGATATGAACATTCTGCTCCAAATATACTAGAAATAAAACTCGAAAATAATTATAACATCGGGATTAACATTAATGATATTATTGAAATAACAAAAATCGGGAAAAAAGAAGCGAAGTATAAAATCCCAGAAAAAACATTTCCTAAAAATGAGAAATTACCAAAAGTTAAATTACTTGGTACAGGTGGAACTGTTGCTTCAAGATTAGATTATAATACTGGAGCAGTTATACCATCATTTACTCCAGGCGAACTATTTAGTTCTGTTCCTGAGTTAGCAGAAATATGCAATCTTGAATGTGAATTAGTATTTGAAATATTATCTGAAAATATGAAACCAGAGTACTGGCAAAAGTTGGCAGAAAAAGTCAAAGAAGCTGCAAATTCAGGAATAGATGGAGTTATCATTGGACATGGAACAGATACTATGTCCATTACAAGTGCCGCATTATCATTCATGTTAAAAAACCTTTCAATTCCAGTGGTTTTAACAGGTAGTCAACGGAGTTCTGACCGTCCCTCTTCTGATGCCGCTCTGAATTTAATAAACGCTGCTACTGTTGCTACATTTGATATAGCAGAAGTTGTTGTATCAATGTTAGGATCACCTTCCCACGATTATGGATTAATTCATAGAGGAACTCTTGTAAGAAAAATGCATTCATCCGTAAGAGATACTTTCCGAACTATAAACGATATCCCATTAGGAATGGTTCGAAATCGACAAATTAAAATGTTCAAACAAGATTATAGAAAGAAAGATAAGCAAGAAACAATAGCTCTCACGAAATTTGAAAAGAAAATCGCTATAGTTTATTCATATCCAGGTGTTGAGAATGAATTAATTGATTTTTATATTGATAATGGATATAAAGGTATTGTATTTGCTGGGACAGGATTAGGACATGTGAGTACTTATATTTACAAATCAATAGAAAGAGCTATTCAAGAGGGATTAACAATTCTTATGACAACTCAGACGTTACATGGTTTTGTTGGTATGGATGTATATTCAACTGGGAGAGAATTACAAAATTTAGGAGTAATTCCTGGAAAGAATCTTCTGCCTGAAGTTGCTTACGTAAAACTAGGCTGGGTGTTAGGGCAAACTAATGATAAAAAACAAATCAAAGATTTATTACTTCGTAATATAGCTGGTGAATTTATCGAGAGAGAAATTCCAATTGCATTTAACTACAATATCGATGAACTATTGGAAAAAGGAAAATTATAAATTTCTTTTTCCAATTTATCCTAAAAATATTTAGAAAATAAGAAAAACAATAAAAAATTTAAATTTTCATTAATTACAAAATAGTAATTTACTCTTATCAGTGAATTATATGGGAAAACGGATATTAGCACAAAGGAAAGGACATGGAAATTTATGGGCACGCTCTCCAAGTCATAGACATGTAGGAGCTATTAAATATCGCCCATTCAAAGAGAAGGAAAAATTATTCAAATTCAAAGTTTTGGAATTAATTCATTCACCTGGCCGGGGTGCTCCAGCAGCAAAAATACAATACGAAGATGGTGTAAAGGGATTATGGTTACCACCTGAAGGTATTTATGAGGGTGAAGAATTCATCCAATCTAAGACGGGTTATGGTCAAGAAGTATCAGTTGGAAATGTTTTTCCACTTAAAAAAATTCCAATAGGCTCACTTATATTTAACATCGAGGGCACACCTCAGGATGGAGGTAAATTTGCCAGAGCATCTGGAGTCGCGGCAATTGTGAAAAACAAATCAAAAGGTGAAGTTCAGGTATTATTCCGATCGAAGAAAGTAAAATGGTTCCATGAAAATTGTCTATGCACAGTTGGAGTTGTGGCTGGAGGAGGAAGAACAGATAAACCTTTCCTTAAAGCTGGTAATAAGTTCCATTACCTGAAATCTAAGGCTATTAAATGGCCTGTAGTTCGTGGAGTTACAATGAACGCATGCTCTCATCCTTATGGAGGGGGTGCTAAGCAATCTCCTCATAAACCAACTACTACTTCTAGAAATGCTCCTCCTGGACGAAAAGTCGGGCAGATAGCAGCTCGTCGCACTGGATATCAAAAATAAAATTATTTTTAAGAAATATTAATAAAATTTGTATTACTGAAGCTTTATTAACATTTATTTTAATTTTTAATTTATTTGGATTCTATATAGTGAAGATGTTTCTATAGTTAAAAAAGAAGTAAGAATAATAGGATATTCTTGTTTACAAGTAGTTAAAGGAAATCTTATTGACCATTAAAACTAAAGGATATGTTTTTTAACAATTCTTTATATCTCGAACGTAGTGTTACCTCTGTAACACCAATTATTCGAGAGATATCTTTTTGACTTACCTTTACATTTCTAAGTTTTGAAACTAAATACAAAGAACCAGCGCATAAACCTTTTGGATCTTTGCCTGATATTGATCTCCTATTAATGTAATTCTGTAATACACGCATTGCTTCTTTTTCAACCTCAATTCCTAAATTTAAATCAGCACAATAACGAGGTATTAATGATACAGGATCAATGTGAGAAATTTTTAAATTTAATTCCCTTACTAAAATTTTATAACATTTTTTTACGATATTATCGCTTATTGAAGCCTCATCCAATATTTCTTGAAGTGTTATTGGCACTCTCTCATCTTTACATGCATAGTAAGCACAAGCAGCAACCATACCATTAATAGATCTACCCCTTAATAATTGTCTTTTGAATACCTCTTTATATAATCTAACTGCTGATTTTTTTACTCTCTCTGGAAAATTTAGATTTCCTCCAATTCTCTTTAATTCAGTAATCGCCATAAGCATATTTCGTTTTTCCCAAGAAAGATGGGTATTCCATTTTGCAGCCCTTCTTAAATCTGGATTTTTAATCTTTGTTCTATCGATTACAGTACTTAGACCAATATCAGGCATTAAAATTGACATTGGTGATCCTGTTCTCTCCTTTTTATCCTTCTCATGTTTTGAATATGCCCGAATACCACTATGATTTATATCTAACCCCCTTTCTCCAACAACTAACCCACATTGTTTACAAACAGTTTCGCCTCTTTCTTGACTAATAATTGTGGACCCCCCACATTCAGGGCAATTATTAGAAGCATTATCTATTTCAACAACCATATTTTTAAAACCTCAACCATATCCCATAATTATCCATAAAAAAATTATTTTTGTCGTTTTTTTCATAGGACTTTGATAACAAATAAAACTTTTTACACACACAAATTTGTTTTGTTATGATCAAATCTAGATTTTTTTATATTTAAATGTTATGGTAGTAACTGCAATTTTATAAACAAATCTTTTTAATTTTATTTTTTACAACAAAATGAGATTTACCGTTATAATAAATTATAGTATTATTTAGGTATTAATAAAATGCAGAAAAAATAGCAAAATAACTTTTACTAGCTGTTATTTCACAAACGATAATGGATCTTAATTTTACCAAATTTTCATTTTATTCACACGAATTCTTTGATTTTGTCGAATTTTTATAAACAAATCTTTTTCAGAAAATGTTAAATAATTGTAGTTTTACTAATGTGTTGTTAGGAATAGTATAGTGGTAAAAATTTTTTTTGTACAAAATTTCCTCTAAAAAGGTGAATAATAAATCACTAAGGCACCACATAGGTCTAATAACAGGGAAAAGGGAAAAGAGAAAGATTTAGACAAATTACAAAAGGAAATGAATGACAAAGAACAAACGAGAAAAAGTGATCAGAGAGATGATATTAGGAGTTCACTTACTGATAATGAAAAAGAAAATCTCGATTTAGAGAGTGATTTAGGAAAAAAACTAATAGATTTATACGAAGAACAAACAGAAAAACATGCTGTTTGGCGAGGTAATGTTACGGAAGCATTTAAGAGATGGTTAAGAGGCGAAAAAATTTATACACGTGAAAAAGAACGTATATCTCTTTATGTATCAGAAAATACTAAAAATGAATGGCAAAATTTTATAAATCAAAATAAGGAGGAATTTCCCACATTTTCCGAACTTATAAGACAAGGTGTAAAATCTTTTATCGAGGATTCAGAGAAAGAAAAGAGTAATCTCTCAAAATTAAATCAAAACACAATCTCTAATATCTCCCATGCCTTAAAAGAACCACTTACATCGATAAAAGGATATTCTCAATTTTTATTTGAAAATGAAAGTTATAGGGATAAATTAAGCGAAGACGTCCAAGATAAGCTTAAAAATATATTAGAGCAAAGTAATCTTCTGGAGAATAGAATTATTAGTTTTTTAGATAATATCAAAATTCAAAATCATGAATATGATATCTTATTAATTGAAGATGATTTAGCAACAATTCGATTAATCACAAGTTACTTTGACAGCAAGGGATATATTTGTAAGGGTGTTGTCAGCGGTTCAAAAGGTTTGGAAGAATTAGGTCGAGCACAACCGAAAGTAATTCTATTAGATATAATTCTTCCTGATTTAAGTGGATATGATATCTGTAAAACCATTAAATCAGACAAAGAATTCAGAAAAATTCCCACTTTCTTTTTAACAGCAATTTCTGGCTCAGAAGTTGAGAGGCATTTAAAAGAAACAAATGCAGATGGATATATTTTAAAACCTTTTAACTTTTCTGATTTTGGAATAATTTTTGAGATATTAAGATCTAGATAAAATACTTCTCCTATCGTCCTTACTAATAGTTGGTTAATATAATTAATATCACCCATTTTTCATTTTTACAACTAAAAATGAAAAAGCATAAATTTGGTAAAAAACTAATTTTTATCTGTCAATCAGTATTCTATGTAAAACACTTTTTTACATAAATACCACAAATTGAACCATTGTGATAATTTTGTCTGGACAAGAACTTCAAGAGAAGAATCATAAAAATAAGGAAAATAATAATGTTCCTTTAATGACAGATGAAGAAATTGAAAATCTTGATATGTCGAGTCAAAAAGTAAAGAAACTTATGGTACAATATCAAAAAGAGACAGATAAATATGCAGTTTGGCGCGGTAACGTAACAGAAGCATTTAAAAGATGGTTAAAAGGGGAAAAAATATACGACCGAGATAAAGAAAGAATTTCTCTTTATGTATCTGAGGACACTAAAGATGAATGGCAAACATTTATCAATCATAATAAAGAAACATATAATACTATCTCAAAACTTATTCGAGATTCTGTTGATTATTTTATACAAGAAAAATCTAGTATTTTAAGTAATGGACTGAATAAACTGGATAATGAAGCTCTTACAAATCTTTCTCATGCATTAAAAGAACCATTAACCACAATAAAAGGCTTTTCACAATTATTATTAGAAAATTATCAAAGTGAATTAGACGAAAATATATTAACAACTATTCAGAACATCTTTGATCAGTCAATTCTTCTTGAAAACCGAATAATAAATATATTAGACAATATAAAAACTGAAGCTACTCAATATGATATTCTACTTATTGAAGATGACTTAGCAACAATAAGATTGTTGACTAGTTACTTTGAAAGCAAAGGGATTAGTTGTCAAGGTGTGGTAAGTGGTACTAAAGGAATCGAAGAATTAAGAAATAATATGCCAAAATTAATCTTATTGGATATTATCCTTCCGGATTATAGTGGTTATGAAATTTGTAAAATGATTAAATCTGATGGCAAATTAAAAAGTATCCCCATATATCTGTTAACTGCTATTCCTGGTTCTGAGGTTGAAAAACATTTGGAAGAAACTATGGCAGATGGTTTTATTCTAAAACCATTTGACTTTTCTGATTTTGAAGTTATTTTTCAATATTTATAACAAATTTTGACGTTGCAAGCCAAAATTAATTATCAATTTGATCGGATAAGGCCGTTTTACATTTTCTATTTACAATGAAATTATGATAATTTCATATTTTTTAATTGTAAATACCTAAATAGAAGATTTCATATATAATCTATACTTTATTTTATTAAATATTAGCACCAATGAAATGAATGGGCTATTGGCGCAGTCAGGTAGCGCAACCGGCTCTTAACCGGCAGGTCGGGGGTTCAAAAATCTTGTTAGAATCTCTCTAACGGTTGAAAATCCCCTATAGCCCGTAAATTCCAAACTTAATGAATTCAATAATTTTTTTTAATTCTAGAATCCCTATAATCTATATGCCGTTTTCGTTCCATACTAAATGAGAATGCATTTAACATTTCTTTAAATGTTTTTAAACTTATATTCAAAGCATAACTCGGCAAAGTAAAATTTTCTGCGCCAATAGCCCTTTATTAGTTACAAATAAAATACCATTGTAAATGAAACGCAGACGGAGGGACTCGAACCCCCGAGCGCTTACGCGCACCGGCTTACTTGAATAGTTTACTACTCAAGGCCGGCGTCTTACCAGCTAGGCTACGTCTGCGCATTAAAGATATAAGATCTCTTTTTAACCTAATCGGACTATTAGTATTAAAATAGATTATATTTAATATAATAAATCTTTTTTTATTCTTCTCTT
>JBHLPZ010000085.1:0-12046 GCA_048885325.1 Candidatus Odinarchaeota archaeon | reverse complement strand
GAATTTATAAATATTTGGACTTTTAATTATAATTATTCGATTGAATCTTTATTTTTAAAAATAAAATCTTATAAATGGCGAAATTTACAAAATTTTGTATCAATATCCCATTACATTCCCTTTGACTTAAATTTATTAATGTTTAACCTATTTATAAGACAACAATAATGTGTTAATTTTTATCGGCACATTTGAGTATAAGAATAAATAAAAAACTTGGCCAAATTTTTATTGTAAATTAATTTTAGATACTCTTATCACCAATGCAAAAAATAAAGGGAAAAGGTTTGCATCTTTGTGAAAAATGCGGAAATGTTATGATAATGAAAATTATCAAAAGAGCCGCCAATCCTAGTGGCACTGAATTAGAAAAAATTTTACAATGTATTGTCTGTAAGCATTGGAGGAAATCAAATTAAATTCTATTAAACTTTAATAGAAGCTAAAACTTTAATAGATAAAATATATTTAGAAATTTTGGCTAACATTTTAAAAGAAATTTCAATCAATTCCTTATTAATGACAATTAATTTGAATTCTCTTCTTTTGAAATTATTATTAATCATTACTAAGTGTGATCTTAACCTTCTTTAATTAGGCAAATCATATAATAATTTATTCTTATAGTTATGATAAATTTTTTTTAAGAATTTTATTTTTGTTGATTCAATTATAAAAATGTTTTATAACGCAATTGAGAAAATAAGTAGAGTATGAACATGGTATCTTATAGGTATAAAATAAGAAAGAAAGAAGGGAACGACCATTCGAGCAAAATACAAAAATCAGGGAGAGAATTAAACTCAAAGAGTTTAATAGAGGGCGAAATCCAATGTTAGCTCAAATTATCGTATCATATTTCCCTTCCCAATTAATAATGTAATTTCATCTTTAAAAAGTCATGTATTATGAAATATTGGATTCCAAATATTATGAACAAAAGGCATCTTTCCCTAAATTTATCAATAAAATTTTAATACTCCGCAATAGTTTGTTTTCAAATAATTTATATGTGGTTTTAAAATAATTTTAGGGGAAGTTACTCCCATTTAATTTATTTTTTCGAATCTTTTGAATACAAAAATATCCCTAATTTACAACAAATAATATAATTTAATCTTTCCATTTATCATCAATAACATAATAAAGGATGCAAAAACTTTTGGGAAAAATTTTTATTATTTCAATAGATAACTTAGAGATTAAACCCTACGTCAAGACTTGATTTGAAATAATTACTTTGGTTTAACAAAAAGTGATTATTCATGGTAGATTTACTCCAATAAATTATCAATGTTAATTTTTAAACCATCCTCAGCAGCAATAACGTTTTTAATATTCGTTTTTTTTCTTATCTTTGCTACTTGACTTGAAACAAAATTTTTAGGTGAGATTGGTGAATCCATATAAGCTCCAAAATGGGTAATGATTAAGCCATTAAGAGTTGGCTCTATTTTATTAAGAAAAGGAATTACTTCATCCGTACATAGATGGCGTTTACACTTAATAGAATCTGGTCTTAAGAGGTTAAGAATCATAATATTAACTCTATTAAATTGATCTGAAAATCCCTCAAATACAGTAGTATCGCTTGTAAAAGCGATAGAATAATCTTTAAGATTAAAGCGGACACCAAATCCCTCCATATTAGGAGAATGTATGGTTTTTGTTCCGATTATCTCAATATTTTTATAAAGCAATCTATCTCCAGCTTTAAAAGGAATTATTCTTTCAAGCATATTTAAGTGATAACTTGAGATGTATCGTAAAACATCATTCGTGGTGATCAAGGTACCTTTTTTAAAATAATTATAGTGTTTATCATGTAATATTTCTCTTGAACTTTCAATCAATGCACTTAAATCATTATAATGATCAACATGCGCATGTGTTGCGATAAATAGTTCTGTTTTTAGCGGATTTTCACCATATTGGCTAATACGTATAATAGCTCCAGGACCAGGGTCAATATGAGCCTGAATTCTATTAAATTTGTATAAAATTCCTCCTGTAGCCCTATATTGTGTTCTAATATGGTGCCTACCTCCGCCAGAGCCAAGAATTACTAATTGATCTTCCATTATTATTAGATTATAGAAGTGAGATAATTAAGGGAAGTAATTAATCATATAATCTAATATTTTCTTTTTAACATCAATTCTTTTGCAATACATTCAAATACATGGTTTACATTAAAACCTGTTTTTGAAGATGTTTTTATAAATTTAAGCATATTAAATGTATTTTTAATATCTAAAGCTGTTTCATCATCAACAGCTATAGCATCTTCAAGATCTAATTTTGTTCCAACAAGAATAATGGGAAGATCTAAATCATGCAATCTTACCATGTTTACCCAATTCAATATATGAGGCAACTCAGGCATTTTAGTTAAATCGATTAAAAGAAGAGCTCCTCGGGCTCCCATAATGAAGTTTGAAAGTAGGTGTCTAAAACGCTCTTGGCCTCCTAAATCCCATAATTGTAAGGAACAATTTCCCTCTTCTAATGATATTTCTTTTAAGAAGAAATCAACTCCGATAGTTGTGATTGTGGATTCATCGAATATGTCATCTACATATCTCCTAAGCAAGGTTGTTTTACCTACACCACCATTTCCGGCTACAAGGAGCTTAAAAACAAAGTTTCTTATTATCATTATGGGAATTTACTTGAATATAAGTCATATGTAAATTAAGTTTTCTTAATATAACACAAGAAAATTAACAATTTTATATTTTAATATAATATTTCCCTATTATTTTGATATTAAAATTCTTTTATAACTCTTTTATCAATTTGTTTTAATAAAGGTCTCAATTCTTTATTAATACATTTTTGAATCTTTAATTTGGAAGGAATCTGCTTCTCTCTTTTAATTAAAGTCTCATAGATTGATTTTGAAATCATTTGGCCTTTCCTACCTAAATCTGCTAAAATTTTATGATTTTCATCTTCTGGATTAAAAATTTTAACTGGATTTTCAAATGGAATTTTGAATATATGCCTTGAACTCTTTTTAATATGAATTTGTTTATTTATTAAGGGTGAGTTCAAAATCGCTGATAGGTAATAGGCTTCCTCTAAATTTTTAGTATTATAAAAACTTAAATCTCCTGTTACTAAAAAATCTCCTATAATCACCGCAGAATTTAGAACCGAACCAGAATTATTATATACAACTTTTATTTTAGCAATTTGGCGCGGATTAATTAGTTTTGACCAACGATTTAAATTATCCATTAATGACTTATTTTTAGTAGTCTCTTTTTTATGTATCAAGTAAATATAATTAATTTTATCATAGAAATCTTTAGCGTATTTTGCTAATCTGGAATAGTTAAAGCTTAAATCTTCCTTTGAAAGTGGTAAAAAAACATCATAAAAATTATAAATAAAGAATCTAACAAGTTCTGTACTTTTAATAACTTTAAAAATATATTGATTTTCAATAATTTCATTGTTAAACTCTTTTTTATTCCAAGGTGCTTTTGCTCTTTTAAAGATTCTCTCATCAGGATTGATTTTGACTAAGGAGTTATTAAATCTTTCAAATTTGATAAAGATTAAATTTCTAGGATTTAAATCTGCCCCTTTATGAAACAATTTTTTATATTTACTTTGCTTGAAAAATAGTAGTTTTTGATATTCTTCTTTTGATATTAGTTTATGAATATAGGTTTTATCATCTTTTTTTTCAATGTGATATGGAATAAATATTTCTTTCTTTTCCATATATAAATCGCAATCTTCGAAACAATAATGATTTATTTGATTTTCTGCTATATTATAATAATATACTGGAATTTCTAATCTATTATGTAAGAGATTAGACTCTGATTTCTTAGCATATAGACATATAAAATCAATATTAAATATTTTTTCTATATTAGATTTAAATTGCCAAATTTTTACATCAGAAAAACCTTCAAAACTACGAAAACGAGATGCATGAGATCCGTTCATAATTCCTTTCGTTATTACAAAAAAAATCTTAGCATTCTCCTTCATATACGCGTATTTCGCTTTATAAAAGAAAAGAGATGCCATTTCAATATTCAAAACATTTTTTGGTCGTGGTTTGATATTTAATTTTTCTGCTAATTGCTTTATTTGACGCTGAGATTCAATTGATTCTATATCTCTTAATGTATACCACGGAGGATTACCTATTACTAAATCAAACCTTTCTTTTGGTCTAGATACTGATAGGAGTAATGCATCTGTTATAAAAAAATTAAATTTAATTCTTGAGACTTTTTCCCCCAATAAGAAAAAAAAATTGACTTTACCTATAAAAATTGAAATGGGGTTGATATCATAACCATAAAGGTTGTTTATTGCCACAATTTTCTCTTCTTCTGATTTATTGGAAGAAATTATGATTTTAAGAACTTCAACTAGAAAATTAGCTGAACCACAACTAGGATCAAGTACTTTTTCTCCAAATTCATAGCTCTCCTCAACCATTTTTTTAGCTAGAAATTTTGGAGTATAAAATTCACCCGACTTATGTCTAACTAGATTTGAGAAAAAGTTTTGAATAAAAAAACTAAAAAAATAATCTTTGGGTATCTCCAATCCAAAAATTTCTTTGTCTATAATATTTAAGAATTTGATATATGAATTTTGATTCATATCTTCAAGCATTTCAAAAAACGGACTAAAATAATCATCAGAAAAAAATAATTTCTCATTATATTCCTCTTTAATTTTATCTTGTAAATTTTCAAATTTTTCAATAGTAAATCTTTCAAAATGAGAAAAAATATTGTGTTTTAAGATAGACTTCAAGATAAATAGATATCCTAAGAAATAAAGTAAAGCGAACAATAAATATAAACGCAGATCTGTAAATTTGCTTCCATAAATTTTAACAAAGTATTTATACCATTTATTATACTGCAGTGTTTGTTGTATCTTCCTGCTATCTAGTAGTTTTTCAAATTGATTTAACTCCCTTTCTATTTCCCCAAGAATTAAACTAATCTTTTTATTTAAAATGAGTGAATCAATCAATAAGTTAACTCCTTATTCTGTAAATAATCAAAGAATTAATATTTAATTTTAAATTTATTTTTCCTATATTTATGTATTAATTAGAATTAATTTTTATATGAAATAAGTTTGCTTTGACATCAGCAAAGATAAAATTATCTAAGTTTTTGGAACATGGAATTGAGTTCTCTTGTCAAATGTGCGGAGATTGTTGTAGGGGGTTTAAAGAAGGTGAGGTTTATCTTTATAAAGAGGATATAGTAAGATTAGCGACTCATCTTGGTTTAAAAGGAGAAAAAGGATTGAGATCATTTACGAAGCAGTATCTAAAAGTGATTAAAGATACTTTTTTTTGGAAAAGTCCGGAAGAGACTAAAGGGAAAACATATAAATTTCATACTTTGGGATTTAAATTTACGGGAGATGATGAGCATTGTCATTTTTTGATCGATAATAGATGTACTGTCCATGAAGCACGACCTTTTCAATGCAGATGCTTCCCATTTTGGAAAATGATGGTTACCAACAAAAAGAATCTGGTGAGATATTCAAAAAAATGTCCAGGATTACGTTTATTAAAAGGAAAATTTTATACGAGAAGTGAGATCTTAGAATGGGCACGAAAAGAATATAAAATAGAAAAGGAATATTTTTTAGAAATGAAAAAACATAATTTTGAGATAATAAAGGTGTATTCTTTTCTTCCTAAAGAAATGGTTGAAAATGCTAAAAAGCTATCTTAATAAATAATAAGGAATCCCTCAAATTTCTTTATAGTTGGGAAAAGTAAAAATTATCTTACATTACTAATTAGCAATAATTAATAGATACTCATTTTTATATTACTCATGAGTTTGCGTAAATTCATCAGTATTAAGGGGTTCTAATTTGAAAATTGGATTATATATATGTGATTGTGGAAAAAATATTAGTGGTGTGATTGATAATAGCAAATTGATCGCCCATTTCAGTAAATATCCTGAAGTGTATGTTATGGGGGATCAATATTTATGTTCTGAGTTAGGATTAAACAAGATTATTGAAGAAATAAAGGAGAATAAGGTTGATCGAGTTGTAATTGCTGCCTGTTCATTTAAATTACATGGATTATTATTCAGAAAAACAATTGAAAAGGCTGGTATAAATCGATTTCTTATTTCTTTTGCAAACATCCGCGAGCAAAATTCTTGGGTGCATAGCAATGAGCCTGAAAAGGCAACTAGAAAAGCAATAGATCAAATAAGTATGGCGATTGAGCATGTAAAGCTTTTAGAGCCATTAGAGATTCAATATTCGAAGATTACCCCTTCTACTTTAATAATTGGAGGCGGGATTGCAGGAATAAAAGCAGCCTTAGTTATTGCGGATGCAGGACATAAAGTATACCTTGTGGAGAGAGATTTAACTATAGGCGGTCATATGGCTCTTTTTGATAAAACGTTTCCAACTTTAGATTGTAGTATTTGTATTTTAGGACCTTTAATGAGTGAAGTAAACGATCATCCTAATATCGAGCTATACACCTATTCAGAAATAAAAAAAGTGGAAGGGTATGTAGGAAATTTTGATGTTACCATCACTAAAAAACCTCGTTTTATTGTTGAGGAAAATTGTGTAGGTTGTTTTGATATTTGTAGGGAAGTTTGCCCAATTGACGTAAAAGATACATTTTTCCCAAGGAAAGCGATTGATATTTCATATCCACAGGCAATTCCGCTCTTACCAAATATTTTGGAGGAATACTGTATAGGATGTAAAGTATGTGCTCAGGCGTGCGATAGAGAAGCCATTGACTTTGACCAAAAAGAACAGGAATTAACAATTAAAGTTGGATCCATCATTGTAGCAACAGGATTTAAAACATTTGACCCTATTTTACTTGGAGAACTTAATTATGATAAATATGCAGATGTGATTACAACGATGCAAATGGAACGTTTACTTAATAATGATGGCCCAACACGGGGTAGAGTTGTAAGACCATCAAATGGAAAAGTTCCAAATAAAGTATCATTTGTATTATGTGTTGGATCTCGAAATCAAGTTATTCACCATGATTATTGTAGTCAAGTTTGTTGTAATCTAGCTATAAAGGAAGCGATTTTATTGAAAAAAGAACACCCAGAGATTAAAGTATCTATATACTATAATGATATAAGAGCTGTTGGTAAAAATTGTGAAGAATTTTACAATAGAGCGCGTGAAGAATTTGGAATTAGATTTATTAAGAGTAATATATCTGCTATCTTAAAAAGTGATCTCTCAAAAGAAGGTAAGTTGTTGATACGAGGTGAAGATGTAATTGAAGGAAAGCTATTCGAAAATGAAATAGATTTAGTTGTTTTAGCAGTAGGAATGGAACCTGCGGAGGGAACTGATAAAATAAGTAAAATTTTAAACATTTCGCAGGATACTTATGGCTTTTTACTTGAGAAGCATTTAAAAATTAAGCCATCTGAAACATCGGTAAATGGAATCTTTTTAGCTGGAGCAATTCAGGGTCCAAAGGATATTCCAAACAGTATTGCACAAGCAGAAAGCGCTGCTGCAAAAGCAATTGCCCTAATTTCAAAAGGTAATGTAGAACTCGACCCCCATATAGTCTATTTTAATGTTGAAAATTGCGATTTATGCAGATTATGCGAAAAGATTTGTATTTACAATGCTATAAAAATAGAAGGAAACGAATTAAAACTTACTCAAGCTAATTGTTCTGGTTGTGGTGCTTGTGCAGCAATGTGTCATAGTGATGCTCTTTATATTCCGGGATTTAAGAAAAGCCAGATATCTACGCAAATAAGGACGGTTTTAAGTAAAGGAAAAAATGATTATCCCTTAATAATAGCGTTTTTATGTAATTGGTGTTCTTATATAGGAGCAGATCTCGCTGGAACAAGTAAAATAATATATCCCACAAATATTCGTATAATTCATGTCATGTGTACTGCGATGTTGGATCCTGCTTTATTTTTTGAAAGTTTCTTTTTGGGTGCTGATGGAGTATTAATTGCTGGATGCTACGAACAAGACTGTCATTATGATACAGGTTTTCTTAAATCAAAAACTCGATATAGCAGTATTAAAGAGATGCTAGGTCAAACTGGTATTAATGAAAAACGTGTAAAAATCACTAGTATATCTGCTGGTGAAGGTGAAAAATTTGCTCATGTCATAACAGATTTTAAAAAGGAATTAGAAGAATTAGGGCCAATAAAACCTGGAGAATTTACTAAACCAATAATAAAAGAGGAATCAATTAAAGAAAAAGCTAAACTAGACGAGCTATAAAAATATTATTTTTAATCCTATAAATCTTATTAATTAGTGTTCTTTATAATAACATCAGTTAAAAATAAATAATTACATTTTATTAAATTAGTACAAATGAAGATTAGAGCAATTACGATTGGTCAGAAAATACCCTTTTTAGCCGAAGATAAAGTTTTAGAAAATATATTAGAAGGAAAACTTGAAACATTTTACTCACTTAATAATGAATTAATTAAGAAATTTAATGATGTTAATATTGAAGTGCAAACTAAACGCTTATGTTCCCAACCAATTTTATCATATGAACAACAGGTTTATGAAAAAAATTTAAATGAGACATTAACACGAATTCATAATCAGTTAAGTATAATTGAGAGATTAATAAAAGAATATGAAATTGATTATTTTGCAGCTTGTACAGTTCTTGCTGATACTCAAATCCAAAAATATGGAGTGTATGAAAAACTCTTCTTAAATGAAGTCCCTCAATTTGTTAAACGAAAGGAGAAAATTTTTACTTCATTACAAGTTGCATCAAGAGATCATGGAATCAATTTATCTGCCATAAGATCTGCTGCTAAAATTATAAAAGATCTCTCTGAACCTGATCCTTTTAATAATTTAAAATTCTGTGTAAGTTCTAATGTTAATCCGGATACTCCCTTCTTTCCTGCGGCATATCATCTCGCTGAAAGACCTTCATTTGGACTTGCTCTTGAAATGGCAGATGAAGTAGTTAAAGTTTTTGAGAATTCTAAAACATTAGAAGAAGCTCAAATGAATCTCAGAAGAAAATTCAATGAAATTTACAACGATCTAACTGTAATTTGTGAGGAAATCCCAAAAAAATATAATATTGAATTTCATGGAATCGATTTTTCTCCAGCACCTTATCCAACCATAGAAAAAAGTATAGGTACTGCTTTCGAAAAACTAGGCTATGAATATTTTGGATCTCATGGCTCATTAATCGGAATTGCATTGATTAAAAATGCAATTCCAAGAAAAGAGAAAGTAATTGGTTTTTCTGGTTTTATGCCCTCTGTTTTAGAAGACTTTGCTATTTCTCAAAGTCTCTCAGAAAATAAATTAGATTTAGATACTCTTCTCTTATATGCAACTATCTGTGGAACAGGTCTTGACTGTGTTCCTTTACCTGGAAATATTACTCAAAAAGAGCTATTTTATATTTTATTGGATCTGTCTACTATTTCAGTTAAATTTGATAAACCTTTAACTGCGCGATTAATGCCAATCCCTGGCAGGGAAAGTGGTGATGAGGTAGATTTTGATTTTGAATATTTTGCCTCTTCAAGAATAATGGATATCAGAAGATTGAAGGATACCAAAAGAGAAGATATTTTTTCTCGAAAAGAAAAAAGCTTTCACTTTTTTTAAAATAGAATTATCACATTTTTTTGAAGTAAAAAGTTAAGTTGGTTGTAGTATATATTTTAAAATGAAACTATACTAGATATGTAATAACTACTAACTTATAATTATCTGATAGAATGACTGAAGATGAAATTAAAAAACTAGGAAAAAACAACTTAATATTTTTCAATGAAGCTTTAGAATATTTAGATGATTTCGATTATACTAAACCAGATAAATCTACAAAGTCCTCTCAA
Organism: Candidatus Odinarchaeota archaeon; assembly: GCA_048885325.1. Classification (GTDB taxonomy): domain Archaea; phylum Asgardarchaeota; class Lokiarchaeia; order Sigyniarchaeales; family SOKP01; genus SOKP01. Next base: position 2,147 of record JBHLPZ010000085.1, on the reverse strand, counting down.
AGGCGTTCAAATCTTTTACGGGATGAAATGCTTGAGGGGTTAAATCATTTAAAAGAAGAACTTATTAATAATCCAGATTTAAAGTTAGAATCCTTAAATACAGAGGAGAAAAAATTATTTTTTAACTTTATTAAATATTACTCAATATGTCCAATATGTAAAAAGACTAATCACCATTTTAATTTAAAGAAATTTTACTTTAACGAAAAAATGGATAATATTAGAGAAATACTTGTCCAGTTCATGAACAATAATAATTCTAAGCTTAGTAAATTAAATATAAATTTTGGAATCCCTTGTTGTAGTTGCTATAAAAAATATTTAGAAGAATTTTAAAGACATTTTATTTTAGATATTCGACAACTTTCCCAGATTGGGTAATGCTATAAAATATTTCTCCATTTCTTACTTCTTTTTCAATACATAATGCCTTTATTAAAAAAGCCATGTTATAATCAAGAACAGATAAATCATTTATTACTTGATTTTCTGATAATATCTCAAATAATTTACTTTTTGAAATATTATTCGATTTATTTACAATCTCAAGAATTCCTCTTCTGATTGGATGATTAACTGCCTTCAAATAGAGACCATGATAATATCTATTTCCATCAAGCGTTTTACATATCTCTTCTACGGTTTCAGAATTCTTAAAATCATCTGGCACGTGTGATAAAAAATATCAATTAAGAAAAACTTTTAGACTTTAATTCATAAAAATTTAAATTTAAAAAAGTAGGTCAAATGATATTATTATGAATATTGACAATATAAAAGATTTACTTGGACCAGGAGCAGACGATTTATTGAATTATACTTGTACAGGAATCCCAAAGAATATGATTTATACCCCTGGTCCAGATTTTATTGAAAGAGTATGGGAACATTCCGATCGAAATAATATTGTACTAGGAAATATGGAACGTTTGTTGAATCAACGGGGTAGATTGGCAGGAACAGGATATATCTCCGTTTTACCGGTTGATCAAGGCATTGAACATAGTGCTTCAGCTAGTTTTGCCAGAAATCCCTCTTATTTTGATCCAGAGAATATTATAAAGTTAGCTATTAATGGAGGGTGTAATGCTATAGCTTCAACTCTTGGAGTTTTAGGTATTATGAGTCGTAAATATGCCCGAAAAATCCCCTATATCGTAAAAATAAATCATAATGAATTATTAACAAAACCAGAAATTTCAGATCAAACGATGTTTGCTAATGTAGATCAAGCATGGACTATGGGAGCTGCGGCTGTTGGTGCTACTATTTATTTTGGTTCAATTGAATCACGCCGACAAATCCAAGAGGTTAGTGAAGCGTTTAGATATGCTCATGAACTTGGATTAGTATGTGTTTTATGGTGCTATTTAAGAAATAAAGAAGAATTTGTTAAAGATGGAATTGATTACCACACTGCAAATGATTTAGAAGCCCAAGCAAATCATATTGGTGTTACAATTGAAGCTGATATTATAAAACAAAAAATTTCTACCATAAGTAGAGGTTTTCTTGATCTTAATTTTGGTAAAACGGATAAACTTGTATATGAAAAACTAGCTAAAGATCATCCTTTAGAATGGAATCGATATCAAGTTGCAAATTGTTATATGGGGCGGGTGGGGTTAATCAATTCTGGAGGTGAATCAGGGGGTAGTGACCTTCAAGATGCTGTCAGAGCGGCTGTCATTAATAAACGTTCTGGTGGTATGGGACTTATCCTAGGTAGAAAAGCATTTAAAAAACCAACCCAAGAGGGAATAAAAATTTTAAATGCAGTTCAGGATGTATATTTATCTAAAGATATAACTATTGCATAAAAAAGCCTATTTATATAATTTTTTTCTCTTTTTATTTTTTATTTTATTAGATTTTCAAATAAACATTGGACTACAATAACTTAATTAAGTGTAATTATTCATATATATCATAAGTTAAAAAAAGATAAAGATATTCATTAAAAGTGAGAGAATAAAAAATGGGTAGAAATTATAATCCCCCACCAAGAGAAAATCCTTATAGAGTAAGAAATCCACCTGAAACTACTCCAAAAGCTGTGAAACCAAGGGATACTCCTATTGATTTTGAAATTAACCGTATTTGCCCTGTATGTGGCAAAGTTATTAAAATTAATCATAATTTTTGTA
>JBHLPZ010000084.1:0-12187 GCA_048885325.1 Candidatus Odinarchaeota archaeon | reverse complement strand
CAGCTCCGCTCATTATAGATATTATAAAAGTTGTTGTTGGGTCTACAACAGGGATACCATAATAGTTTAATACTGATGATTCTATAAAGGCAAATATTCCAAGAATTATTGAACAGAGCATACTTGCTGCGAACCAACCTCCAAAACTACCAACTTTGTTTTCTCCCATTTTACCAGCAATAATCGATGCTATAAAAGGAGAAACCACAGATCCAATAGCGAGAATTATAATCTGCCAATCATAATATCCCAATGTTGCTCCTGATGTGATTGATGAATAAATTCCCAATATATGTAATCCTGGGAAAAAATATATTGGTCCTAAAAATAATACAAAAAGTATTAGTGGTTGACTTGATATATCTTGAAAAACTAAATTTAGCTCTCCACTTGCTGTAAATGCGATTATTAAAAATAGAAAATTTAAACCGATATATGCGAGTAAACTAAATCCAAATGCTTTACCAAAACCCATTTTTTGTCAGTCTCTTTATAAGCTTTATAAATGAATTTATGTATAAATACAACTTTAAAAGTATTTAAATTTATTTAAGACCAAATATTGTTTTTATTTAATTCCAAACATTGTATCTATCTGTTTGATTAGAATAATAATTTAAACCTGTTCAATAAAAAAGCTCTACTTCCCTTCTTATAAGAGTTGTAAATAAATGGAAAAAACTAATAGATTTTTTAGCATTGGAAAAATAAAGCATAGATTCTTGAGTAGTATCCTTAAAGATTTCGTTTCAGATTTGGAATATAAAGATAAAAGGATAATTTTAGGATCAAAAATTGGTGAAGATGCAGCTGTTATTGATATGGGAGATAAATATCTCGTTGCTAAAACTGATCCTATTACTTTTGCCACAGACGAGATAGGTTATTATTCTGTAATTGTTAATGTTAATGATGTAGTGTGTACTGGAGCTACCCCAAAATGGTTCCAATCAACTATTTTATTACCAGAAAAAAAGACTAGCGAAGAATTAATAGAAGGAATTTTCAAAAGTATTCATGATACGTGTGATTCATTAGATATATCAGTGATAGGTGGCCACACTGAGGTGACCGTTGGAATTGATAGGCCAATTGTAATAGGATCCTTGTTGGGAGAGGTCGAAAAAGAAAAACTAGTGAAATCTTCTGGTGTATTGCCAAATGATGTGCTAATTTTAACAAAAGGTATTTTTATTGAAGGAACTTCCATTATTGGCAGAGAAAAAGAAGATTTATTATTACAGAAAGGATACAATAAAAAATTTATAGAGAAATGTAAAAATTATTTATTTACTCCTGGCATTAGTATTTTTAATGAGGCCCTTTTAGCTAATAAAAACTTTAAAATAAATGCAATGCATGATCCTACAGAAGGAGGGCTTTCTACTGGTATTGCTGAAATGACTATTGCATCAAAGAAAGGAGTTTTAATTGAAAAAGAAAAAATAAAAATTTTACCAGAGCCATTAGAATTGAGTAAAGTATTTAATTTAAACCCAATGGGGACAATATCTTCTGGATCACTACTAATTTCAATTAATAATGAATATGCATTAGATTTAGTTGAATTTTTAAAACGAAATAAAGTATCGGCTGAAATTATTGGCAAATTTACTATTGAGAATCAAAAAAACATAATTATAGATAAAGAAGGTATTAAAAAACCCTTTGTTTATTCTGAAATTGATGAAATAACAAAGATTTTTAATTAAAAATAGGTATCTGTTTACTTTTTTAATAAGCTATCTAAGGCAGACAAACCTTCTTTAATTAAACAATGAACTTTTTATGTTATTACTATAAAACGATTAAAAAACACCTTTAAATAGAAATTTCAGGAATCATTTAACATATTAAATTACGAAGTTAACATTTTTATTTCCTTAATTACATTGTATTTATATACCTTTGGTATATTATTAAGGGTTATTAGATAATAGCGTTATTATTTTAAGTTTGAATTGGGGTAAATTTGGAAAATATAGAATTAAGTAATATTTTAAAATTAATAAGAGAAAATTTTAAAGAAGATCGATTTAATCTTAAACTCACTTCAAACATTTTTTTTGATATTTTAAACCAAAATGAAGATAAATTTAATAAATTTAAACAAGATATCAAATTTGAATGGGAACAGTTTCGAATAAAGAATCAGAAAAGAGTTATTACCAAAACATATAGTTCCTTTTTTTATCAAAAGTTTCATGAGTATTTTAAGTATTTTTTACAAAATTTTTGTGGTTTTAATATTGAGTCTTTAGATTTAGTAATTAAAGAAAAAATATCAGAAGATACTGTATTTCTGGAATATAATTATTACTTGTCAGATGAAGAACTAGAATACTTTAATGAACTCAAGAGAAAGATTAATAACCATATAAATGGTATAACATCCCCTTTTGGATACATTTATTTAATTGTTTCAATACTAGGAATTATTTTAAGGAAATTACTCCAAGAAAAGTTTCATATAATCCTGGATGGGGCTGTAATTAAAAATGGTGAAGCTAAAAATACTATCAACTTTTTAATTGTGATTAAGAATAGTCATGATGAAATTTTCGAAAATTATTATTATATGTTTCTTTATTACTTTCTAAAACATTTTAAAGGGATACCAGACGAATATTTTGAGAAATTATTGCAAGGAAGAGAAAGGCTATACCAAATTGCTTTGGAAGAATATCCATTTGCCAAAGAGAGATTGGTAGATTTGTTGTATTATTTTTATAAAAAATGTAATTTATTGCATAATTTTTCTCCATTATTAGATTTCTTAAATTTCGTTTGTGCACGTGTTGAAGATTCAGTTTTTTCAAAAATTGATGTTATAAAGAGAGATTTCTTAGCAAATTTTAACTACACAGAAGAAAAGAAGAATGCTCTTATTAAAATATTCGACTTTATTGATAAAAAATCCACTTTATATTCCACCTTTCAAGCGAATAACTTACCATCAGTGAAATCGCAATTTAATTTATTTTTACTTTATATGAAGTATTATTTTGGTAGTGGAAGTTTAGAAGCGTTTGAAGTTGGTGATTTGTTATTTTTACCCAAAGAATTCAAATCGATATTGAATCAACGCAATAAAAAACTAAAAAACATAATTAATGCGTCTACTATTAAAGATATTGAAATATTTCTAGATCACTTTGCAATCATTTCTAATTTTGATAATTTCGAACTACTTTTTGAGAAGATTTTCGGTAAACAAATTAATCATTTAAATTATGAGTTTTTTAAAACCTTTTTAAGGAGTTTAAATTTGAGGATTTTATCATTAATTGATCAAGAAAATAAATTAATAAACGAAAATCCTGAAAATAAACCTCTTTCATTTACAATTATAATAGATCACGTTTGTCGAATGTTATATACACTAATTGATAAAATTTTCATTAAAGCTAACCCTAACCAAGCATCTAAAAATTTTATTGACCCTCGAAGTAGATATGTTGGTAAAAATATCGCTTTAAGAGTATTAGAATTATTTATTTTCCAAGATCTAAACGTTTCAGATGATGTTTGGCCGGATTATATTATAAGTATGAATAGAAGTTACTTAATAGAAGATCTGAAGTCATATAATGTTGAAGTTCAATCATCAAAATTTAACGAAAAATTTTATAATTTTACGGATATCGCTAGATTTGTCATAACTTACAATTTCATATCCCACAAAGATCAAATTATGTTTGAAGAATGGTTAATAAACGAGCTTATTTCCCCACTAAATGATTTTATATCTGAAATTAAAGTATCAATTAAAAATCCTAAAGACAAAAATGAGATTTATTCTAAATTAAACAAATATTTTTTAAACCAAATTTCTAATCAGAATAAGGATGTAAAAGAAAATTTCAAATTAATGTGTCAACATCTTACACCTTATTGGCATAAATCCTAGAGATTTCCTTTGCTTCTTACAATACTATAATATTTTAAAGATATTCAGAAATTTGTTAAAATCCTTATTAATATTTATTATTGGAATCCCTTTTTCTTCCTGTGGTTCATTTGTTTTAGTTGTAATTAAACCAGATATCATTTTAACCTGATTGGTTAACTGAGGTTTGATTTCTGATAAATCATTTACGCATAGTATTGTTGGAAAAGACAAGGTTCTAAATCCTTCAATGAATAATATATCTGTCTTTAAGGGACCTTCATCAATCCATTCAATTATTTTGTAAATTTCAATATCATTTTTAATGAAGATAATATTTTCATTGAATTTATTTCTAGATATAGAATATTGAGCACCAGCATCGGTAAATTTATATGAGTCTTTTCCCTGGGTATCTATTCTGTGCTCGTGAATATTTTTAATTACTGAACAGTTATAATTTAACTGTTGCTTTAATAAAATAATCGCTTTTACTATTAAGAAAGTTTTGCCAGTTCCAGAATAACCAATAACGCTTATAGTTTTCAATAAAATCCCTATAAAATATTAAGTATTAAAAGATAATCCATTCAATTATTTCTCATTTTTTAAGTTTCCAGTTCTAAAAATTTCTACTAATAAAACAATATAAATAATTAACCTATAATATAATTGTTAAAATTTTTTTTCATGAATTTAGTAAAAATAATTTATTGAAAATTTTAAATTATGGCTAATACAAAAGAAAAGATCGTCTTCGATGCTAACTTTTTCATTTGTGCCATCTCAATCAGAGCCAAAGACTTTTTAAAAAATCTAGACCGTGCAGGAAAGGAATTGGGATTCGGGTATTATATTTCAGAAATAGTATTTAATGAGATTAAAGCACCTAATACTTTTAAAGATAGATTTAAAGCTTTTATAAATATTGAAAAAGTTTTGCGATCGGAAATTCAGATGATAAAGGACGAGTTAAATAAATCAAACATCAAGTTCCCTGCTCAAGATCCTGATTTGTCATTGATAGCTTTGAGCGAAAGATTGATGGATGACGATTCAACTATACATATAGTTACAGACGATTTTAAATTAGCAAAAAATACGTCATCTATTTTTAAAAATAAAGTTAATATCTTATCTCTTTCAAGTTTTCTCCTTAAAATCAATAGGACAATACCAGATAAACATATGAGAAATTATTTTAAGGCTTTATGGAGAAAAAGTTTGAATTATACATTACATTATATGATAGAACGGACTCATGTTTACCCCGCTGAACAGAAAATTCAATGGTTAATTGAAAAAGCTATAAATGTTACTCAAGACTCCATATTAACTCAAGATGTCCATATTCTTGATAAAACAAAGGATCAAATGAAATTTGAAATCGGTGTTAGCAAATATCCCCAAGAAATCGCTATTGCAGAAAAATTTATTGAAGATCAAAAATTACCTCTAAGTGAGGAAGAAAAAATTCATGAATTCCAAAATTTTTTAGAAAATTTAAAGATTTCAAGAGTATATCTTAAGAGAGCGCGTGAATCTATTGTTAAAAATGAATCTAATGAAGCAGCTAAGCTTTTGAAAAAAGGTAATAGATTTCTAATTTCATTACTACAGCTAGCGGCGGGGGAATTAACTAAATTAAGAAGTTATGAGATTGTAGAATCTCTTATTTGCTCTGAGATATCTAAGATGGAGTTTTTACGGGCCTTTATTTTAGTCTCCCTAGGAAGGGTTAACTCTGCAATAGATTCACTTGAAAGAGCGGCATTATTTTCAACCATAATACATAATCAACAAACATGTTTAACTCTAAATTATGTTAAGGCACTCATCCTACTCTTTCATGGTCTTTACGATAATGCAGTTATGGCTTACAATTTCACTGAAGAACTAGCAGATATTTATAAGGATGATAAACTGAAATTGAAATGTTTAATAGGTAAAGCCATTGCATTATACATTCAAGGAAAGGAAACAAAAACAGCGATGGGAATAATGGAAGAAGTTTCAAATATAGATTTTGAAAAAAACTTCTTAGATGCAATAATCGTTTTTGGTGAATTGGGAGATTATTTCCTAGCCCTGGGTCATTCACAACTTGCTACAAACCTTTATAATGAAGCTTTGGAAATTAGTATTGATTATAAACTGAAAGTTAGAAGTGACATTCTAATTGAAAAATTAAAAAGAGCTTATATTGCAACTGTATTAAATGGATATTCAGCAGAAGACATGTTGGTTGATAAATTGGATTTATTATTAGACAAAGCTTATTCCGTGAGAAACATTGAGAAATATAATGAACAGATTAAAAAAATATCAAGCTTCAACATCTTATTCTACACTCCCTTTCCATATATATCTGGAAAAAAAAAAATAGTACCCTATCTTAAATTACCTAAAGAGCTTCAGGAAGATTATTTGGAAGTTGTTCATTTTGAAAAACTAGATACTGAAAAAGAGCTTCAATATTTATTTATTGTGTCCCATTATGACTTAGGTTTATTAGGGATAATTGTAAGAACTGATGATAATCTCACTGGAATTGCTGAAAATTATACTCTAAGATTAAAACCAAATGCAAAAGTCAAAATATATAATCCAACAGATGATTTAAAAGATAGTTTCTTGATACGGGCAATAATTGAAGTTTTAGGTAAAAATAGCTGTGAGATAGTGTATTCACTACCCTCGTTCTTTAAAGCGCTTAATTTATAGCTTAATCCTTCCTTAAACTCTTATCTCGTTGACTTATCTGATGAGAATGAATAGCACAGCTAATACAATAGTATTTTGTCTTAGTAGGAGCTTGAATAATCGTTCCTGATTTTTTAAGCTCTGTAAACATTCTTCCGTCTACTAATGGAACTCTTCTTGTCACAGCTTTTGCTTTACTTCGAGCAACAAAACGCCCACACTTAGCACACTGAACTTTTGAATATTGACCTTTACGTGATCCGCTTTTACCGCCACTTTTTCTCTTTTTGGGAATTAAAATCAGCCTTATTAGAATAGTTTTAGATGAAATTTTAATTCTAATTATTTGAATAAGATAAACCTTAAAAAATTTATTCTTTCTCTTAAATTTTTAACAATTTCGAGTGATTTTTAAGTAATACTTTAGAAGTAATTCTTTATTTCGATTTTTCTTTATCAATTTTATGCAAAAATTTAAATGAATATAAAACCCTCTGGAGAATAGTAAAAATAAGTAATCCTGCATATACTATAATGAAGGTTGGGAAAAATAATTCGAAAGGAGAGCCATATATAAGATAAGATAAATAATAGATCCAAGATTCAATAATAAAAGCGAACCACAATATTATAAGTCTTTCAGCTCTTTCCATAAATCCAATCCCTTTCATTTCAATTCCCATATTTTCAGCACGCGCCCTTATATAAGAAATCATTATTATTAAAAAGAGAAGAATATAACCCCATAAATAATTAATTAACTTTCCAAATATCAGGCTTAAAATGATTACAGCATCAGATATTCTATCTAAATTTGAATCTAGGAATGCTCCTGCTTGTGAATTATGACCAGTTCTTCTAGCAACTTCTCCATCAAAAACATCAAAAGCTCCTGCCCAAAACATCAAGAAAGGCCCAATCCACGCCCACCATATTGGATAATGAAGTCCTTCAATTGAAATAAATAAAGCAGTAGCCATAGAAAATATAAAACCAATAATAGAAAGAGAATTAGGAGAGACATTATGCTTAATTAAAAGTTTCACTGGACGGTCAATAAATTTATCAAGTATCTTTCTTTGATTCTGTCTCTTTGTACTTACTTTTTCTTTTTCACTCACTTTTATTGCCGCTTTCGAAATTAGAGATATTATAATTTTAACATTCATTAAAATAAAAAATTTTTCATATTGATAACTCTAAATTTAATCTTATTAATCGAATTACAGAAGAAGCTAAATATGAACAAGTTCCTAAACTTAATTTTGGCAAATTTAACTCAATCAATTCTTTTGATTTCAAAATTTCACCAGTTTGACTGCCAATAACAAAAATAATATGCTCTTGTGATAGTATCTCCTTTATATATTTAAAGAAATCTTGAGCATTCTCATCTAGAACATATATAGCATAACTTTGCTTTTTATAGGCTTTTAAAATATTAAAGATATCCTGATTATTGTATTTAATACTTTTTAAAGGATTTTTATTATACTTCAGTTGACCAGCTCTATTCTGGATTAAATCTACAAAATAATCTGTCAGTAAAATTTCATTTTTTGGAAATACCTCCTCATCCAATGATTTGGGATCGAATATAAAAGTACCATATTTTTCTAAAAATACCCAAATCTGAATATTATTATTAAATCCTTTTTGATTCAATAATGCGGCAAGAATACATCTAGAAATTACATCTAATCTTCCGGATGATCCAGGGATATCTTTAATTGTATAATTTGCAATATCTACAGTGCTAGATTTAATGAAAAAAAGTATTTCCATTAAAAATTAAAAATGATTCCTTTAAAAAAAGTATAGTAAAATTTTCTTAACTAAAAATTTTCTAACTTTATATTATAAATTTCTTATCTCTTTTATTAAATTGGTCTAAAAATTGGTCTAAAAAACCTTTTTATAAAGAAAATGAGTTATTTAAAAAGGAAACCAAAAAAATCTAATAAAAAGAGATATTAAAAATGGAAACCACAAAACTTGAAAAAGTAAGTTACAAAGATGTTGCAATTGAGGTTAAAGACTTAAAGAAATATTTTGAGGATGTAAAGGCAGTAGATGGAATTTCTTTTAAAATAAATAGAGGAGAATGTTTTGGGTTCTTAGGACCAAATGGTGCCGGAAAAACAACAACTATTAATATCCTTTCTTGTTATCTAAAACCGACTAGCGGAGATGGTAAAGTAAATAATTTTGATGTTGTAAAAGAAGCAACAGAAGTAAAAAAACTTATTGGAATAGCACCACAAGAAAATATTTTTTATGAAGAACTCACTGTATATGAAAATTTAATGTTCTTTGGAAAAATGTATACGGTTGATTCGTCAATTCTTAAACAAAGAGCCAATGATCTAATTAATAAAGTTGGATTGGAGGAAAAACGTAAAATAAAAGCTCGAAAACTAAGTGGTGGTATGAAAAGAAGGTTAAATTTAATCATTGGATTAGTTCATGATCCTAATATCCTATTTCTTGATGAGCCTACAGCAGGATTAGATCCTCAAACGAGAAGGTTAATATGGGATTATATCTTTGAATTGAAAAAACGTGATAAGACAATTTTTTTAACGACTCATTATATGGACGAAGCAGATGTACTTTCCGATAGATTAGCGATAATTGATTATGGAAAGATAATTGCTGAGGGCTCCCCAGAACATTTAAAAGAGACAATAGGTAAAGGGGATATGCTTTTTCTAAAAATTGAAGGAAGTAGAGAAAAGCTTCTAAAATCCATTGAAGAAGTAAAGAAAAATGAATATGTCCTAGATGCATTTTATCTGGAAGAAGAAATGGAGACTAGAGTAAGTGCGATGGACGGAGTTGGTAAAATAGGTAAAATTATAAAACATTTTACACATAACGGATTACAAGTTGTTGATGTTGGCATTCAGAGAAATAGTCTAGAAAATGTATTTTTAACACTAACAGGAAGATCTTTAAGGGAGTAAAGGGAGGAAATAAAAAATGTCAAAATTATTAGTACTTATAAAAAAAAATCTTATGAGATTTATTAGAAATCCAAAAACTCTTGGATTTTTAATCCTAATCCCAGTTATTTATTACTCATTACTAGGATTGATTTTTGGAGGTATAGATTTCAGTGATACAACAACAACCTATAACATTGGTTGGGTTGATGATGATACTACTAATGCAAATTATCTCATACATCCACAATTTAATTTGAGTTATATCTATGAAGTTACTGATGAGATAAATGGAATAAATTTAATTAATTATTCATCTTTAGAAGAAGCCAAACAAGCAGCATTAGACGGAGCCATTACAGCATATGTTTATTTTCCTGAAGGTTATGAATCATATCTTGAAAATCGATCTTTTGTGAATATTGCTTTTTGGAACAATGATACATCCACTTCAATAAATTATTCAATATTCGATTTTTACATATCTTTAGTTTCAACTTCTTCTCATTTATTTAAATTCACATACTATAATAAAACTGAAGGAAATAACATTTTATTAGACTTCAACAATTATAACTACGATGGAATGCTAATAATTAACCAAAATTTCTTAAAAGGCTTAGATGATTCCTGGGACGTTAATATGAGTTACTTATTCCGTAATGGCACCTCATTCTCAAAAAATTATTACATGGCTGGTACTTTTCAGTCATTAGCAAATAATTATTTCCGTATATTAAACGCCACTTCAAGCATCACTATTCCTGTAGAATATAATTATATGATTCCCAACTCAATGCCTTTTGCTGCGCTAAGTTATGAAATCTATTTTCTTCAAACTGTATCTCCAGCTGTTCAGGCTACAATCGAAAATATTTTTGTGCAAGTGTTATCAAGCATCATTAATATTAACCCGCTAGAAATTGAATTGCCACATGAGAAAAAAAGCACTGTTGGACAAGTTGTAAATAACATTACGTTTTCAGCACCAGGATACCTACTTTATGGTCCAATGACAATTCTTTCATTTGCACTTGTGATTCTTACTGGAGAAAAAAAAGATGGGATATATAAGCGTCTTGCTTCGACAGAAGTGACTAACTGGGAAATAATAATTTCAAATATTGCCTCAAATATCATATTGATTTTCATGCAATTTGGAATTGGAGCCTTAATCTTGGGCTTATTTGGATGGAATCCTATCATGTATTCGTTGCTTGACGGTATTTTAGGGATTATTTTAACTATGTTCTTATTTTCATTCTTATTATTGGCTCTAGCTTTAGCATTAGCACCTGTTTTTAAAGATCCTGATTCTGCAGGTGGAGGTGTTTGGATAATAATAATTCCTTTAGCAATGGTTAGTGGTATTTTTGTACCTATTGAGCTTTTTGGCGAAACTATGAAGGCTATAGCTGCTTGGCTTCCGACTAGATTTGCTGTTGTTGCTTTACAGAATCTACTACTGAATGGACTTCCTTTAAGTCATCCAGATACATTGTTGAATCTTGGTCTTTTAACCCTATATTCTACTATAATACTCGTAATAGGTATCAAGGCTTTTAGTAAATTTAAAAGATAAATTAAGATATTAAACTTTTAATTTTCTCTTTCTTTTTTTTTTAAAAATATTATTACATAAAAAGCAGAATTCATATTAATAGTAGCTATAATTACTCCAATAAACCCTGCTACATAATATTATTTATTAAAACTAGTATTGAAATCCAAGGTAAGAATAAATAGTCAGAAAACCATTCCCTGCCCAGCTTGATTACCTAATCTTTATGTTTTTTTGAAAAATATTTCTACTTATTTTGATATAAATTAAAAAAGAAATTCTTAAATTTCTTAAAAACTTATTCGATATGAAAAAATTATAATCTAGTATGAATTCTAAGAATAATCAAAAAAATTTTTAAAATGACTCATAAAATTGTTTATCCTTTTACTGCGATAATTGGTCAAGATTTAATGAAATTAGCACTAATTTTAAATGCGGTAAACCCAAAAATTGGAGGAGTATTGATACGTGGAATGAAAGGAACAGCTAAATCAACAGCGGTTAGAGCTCTGGCTGATGTATTACCAGAAATAGAGTATATCAAATCATGTAAATTCAATTGCAATCCTTATGATCAAAAAGAAATGTGTCATTCTTGTCAAGAAACATATCAAAACAATGAAATAAATCAAAATGAAATCGATAGTAAAAAGATGAGAGTTATTACTCTTCCTATAAATGCTACTGAAGATAGGGTTGTAGGTTCTATTGATATCAAAAAAGCATTAAAGGAGGGATTAAAATCTTTAGAACCTGGAATCTTAGCTGAAGCTCATAGAAATATCCTTTATATTGATGAAGTTAATCTTCTAGCTGATAATGTTGCTGATATTTTATTAGATAGTGCTGCTATGGGATTAAATATAATTGAACGTGAAGGCCTTAGTTTTCATCATCCTTCTAACTTTATTCTAGTTGGAACTATGAATCCTGAAGAAGGAAATTTAAGACCTCAGTTGCTAGACAGATTTGGATTAAGTGTTGATGTAGAAAGAATTAAAGATATAGATAAACGTGTACAGATTGTTAAATATGTTGAGGAATTTCAAAATGATCCATACAATTTCTTAAAAAAGTTTGAAAAAA
>JBHLPZ010000083.1:0-12323 GCA_048885325.1 Candidatus Odinarchaeota archaeon | reverse complement strand
CATAAGCGTGCTGCCCTAATTCTGTTAAATAATACTTTTTGTCTTTTCTTTGTTCAATTAATTGAGACAATGCATCTAAATGATGATAAATTGTGCCAGTGCTGACTTTTAATTCTTTTTTAAGGGTAGTAAAAGAAGAAAATTCATTGTCCCCTATAATTTTTATAATTTTTCTTCTAAGATCATGTCCTAATGCATAGTAAAAGTTCGATTCCAAATTTCCAGAATCATTCGTATCTAAATTTTTTTTTTCGTTTTCTTTAATTTTTAACTCCCTTCTTTGGATTTTTCTCTTGTTAAAAGGATATTTAAATTATGAAAAAAGATTAGAATAGCGCCTGCGATAGACATATAAAAACCGATACCTGCATTCGAGATAAAATCTATTTCTTGAGGAATTAATTCAAAAATAAAAACTAAAAAGAAACCAAATCCCACAAAACTAATAATTACTGAATTTATGCGATATTCTAATTTAAAATATATTAATAAAGTAGCTATTAAACATATGATTCCACTGATTAAAGGAAAAAGATATAGAAAGGATATTCCAATATCTGGAAGCGTTGTATAAAGTATATACCGTTCCAATAAGGTGTAATCAGAAAACCATGTTAAAAATTGAGATACAATCAATAAAATTGACCCTGTTAACCCTAGCAATCTATAATCAACAAAAGACTTAATGTCCATATAGCATTCTCGATATTTGATTTTTCATATATAAACATTCAAATAGTATAAAAATAAATATTAATATTAATTTATTTTTTAATTTTCATGTCAAAATTAATTAATGTTTATTGAAAAATCTTGTCAGCCCAAAATGAACAAGTAGATATGGATTCAGTCGCATTGTTCGATTACTTAAAACAAGAAATCCCAGTCGATGATCTGAAGAATTTTGCATCCCCAAGACGAATTCGGAGTATAGATTTTGTCAAAGGGCTAGCAATAGTGATGATCCTCATGGCACATACGGCTGACGCTTGGCTTGATAGCCAATGGATATATCTTTATGGAATAATGTTCGCTCTACTCGATTTTCTCGGCCCCTCCCTTTTTGTATTTCTTTCTGCCCTTAGTGTAATCTTTAGCGTTAAAAGAAAGCAAGGGATTGTTCCAGATAAAGTTATCAGAAATGGGATCGTTACTCGTGGGATAGTTATAATGGTAATTGGTATTTTATTTAATATCCCTTCGGTGTTACTTTTCAATAAACCAGAATTTATCTGGAATTGGAATATCTTGGTATTTATTGGTTTTTCACAGATTATCTCACTTTATGCTTTAAAATTAGGTAAAGCAACCAGAGGAATTATCGGGACCTTCATTATTTTTACATCAGATTCAATCAGGCAATACCTCTTTAATGGAAAAGATGGAAATTTATTTATTAATATAATTCATTATATTGTAGTTTCACCAGCTCCAATGACACCATTAATTCCGTTCTTATCTATTTGCTTTATTTCAACCATTTTTGGTGAATATCTTTATGCCGCAATGATAGACGGAACTAAACAAGCCTATACGGTTCTTTTTAGAATTTTTCTTTTTTGGGGTATTTGTCTTATTGGTTTGGGTATAGTCTATCCTTTTATTTTAGGAACCCCCTTACAAACATCTGCAACTTTATCGGCAATAGATTATCCCTTTGTAGACTTGCTAAGAGTAGCAAATTCTCAAACATTTACTAGTTTTCAATTTCCTGGAATCCCTGATGTCTTAATTAGAGGCAGATCCTCAAATATGTGCTATAGTTTGGGTTGGGGTTTACTTATAATTGCGATCTTTTTTTACTATATCGATATTAAAGAAAAAGATAATAGCTTTATTAGGATGCTAGTATATTATGGTAAAGTTTCTCTAAGCCTATTTCTTGTACATTGGGCATTCGTTGGCCTTTTCGTAGGCTATCTAAATATATTGTTCTTTGTGTTTGTATGGCTTGGTTTCACGGGTTTAATGGGCTTTTTAATGTATATTTGGATAGAATTTGCAAATGGAGTAGGGAGTCCTGAATGGATAATGGTACAAATCAGTAGAATAGGGCAAAAAACAACACATGTAGTAAAGAAAGAAACGCATCTCATTGTAGAGAAAATTAAGAAAGAACATGAAGATAAATCCTAATTATCTATAACTCTTTTTTCTTAAGAGTAAGAGAGATGCAATAAATAAAAGTTTTAAACGAAATACATACAACTAATATTCGATATTGGATTAAATGCCTTCTAATGCTATTTTATGCTAAACATATAAATACTCATAATATAATATATCAAATATATAAAGGCATTTATTGAATTTAATAAAAATATAATGCTTAGAAATAACCGATTTTTATAATTTAACTTCAAAAATATTGATTAAAATGCAGAAAGAGACATTTAAATTTAAAATTACTCTATTTGGGGCGGGTGGAGTTGGTAAAACCTCCCTTTTGATTAGATATATAAAGGATTATTTTAACCCAGAATTAAAGCAAACAATCGGCTCAAATTTTTTAATTAAAGATGTTGAAATTGAAAATACAACTGTTAGATTACTCCTTTGGGATATTGGTGGGCAGGAACAATTTAGTAAGCTTCGACAAATCTACTTCAAGGGCAGTAATGGGGCTTTTGGTGTATATGACGTTACAAGTCAGCCTTCCTTACTAAAACTCCCTGGTTGGATAAGCAGTATTAAAAAGTCAGTAAAAAAGTCAATTCCAATGATAATTGTTGGAAATAAGACGGATTTAGAACGCCAAGTAGAGAGATCAGAAGCAGAAGATTTAGTAAAAAGACTTAATTGCTGTGGTTATTTAGAAACCTCTGCTAAAACAGGCGAGAATGTGGAACAAGCTTTTAAAGAGATTGCAAAAGCATGTTTAGTAAGTGTGAAAGAAGAGTAAAAACTACTCTGATTTCTTTATTAATAATTGTTATTTCAATTTAATGCTATAAATTTGAAGATCTTTTTTTAATTTTTCAATATTACTAAACCGGAGTGCCTTTATTCCCACTTCACCAGCAGCTTTGACATTATTTAAACCATCATCAATAAATAGAATTTGCTCTGGTTTGCATTTTGCTTTTTTAATAGCAAATTGAAATATAGCAGGATCGGGTTTAGTCATTTGAATTTCATGGGATAGGATAAAATCATCGAATAAATTCCAAATATCCCAGTTTTGTTTTTTTAAATATTTCCAATGACTCACATTAATATTTGACAAACACATTAATTTTACGTTATTGGCGTTCTTAATAGTTTTTATTAGATTCAACATTTCCAAATTGATGTCTGCTATAATACTATTAAAAGCATTATAGAAGGCTTTTTGATCTAATGAACAGACTTGAAGTAACTCACATGCTAATTGATAAAATTCCTCTTCAGTTATTTTACCTTGATGAAATGTATCGGATTGACGGAAAAATTCTAACATTATGGGAGTACTTGTTTTATTTAATGGAGATGGAGTAATAACTTCATTAAAAAAACGGCTGAAATCAAGTTCTACAATAACTCCTCCTAGATCAAAAATTATACATTTAATTGCCATATTATTCTCCAATTAGATAAAAAATTATTTTCTAAAAGATACTTTTGTTGAAAATCTACGAAATGGTATAGGAAGCTTGTATTTCGGAGCTCCTTTTGTTTCCTCTTCAAGCATTTCTAAAAATTTACTTACCTTTATATCATTTACTTGCTCTGAAGTTGCTTTTTTTGGTCCAAAAGGCTTATCTATTAATCTTTTTCTTATTGAGATTGTTTTATTTGCTTGTTCTTTTTTCCCCACTATAATTGTAAATGGAATCCATTCTACCTCTGCTTGCCTTATCTTTTTACCGACAGTTTCTTCGCGATCATCAAAATCTACTCGATATGATTTTTCACTTATAAGATTTAAAAGCTTTTCAGCATAGTCATTTTGTTCATTACTTACAGTAATAATTCTTATTTGAATAGGAGATAACCATGTTTTAAAACCTGGAACTAATTTGTCTTTATTTCGAACAGCAGATTCAATAAGCCCCCATAAAACTCTTTCTATACCTCCCGTCGGAGAATTATGTAATATCATAGGATGCTTAACTTCTCCATCGGCATCAATGAACGAGATATTATATTTTTGTCTCTTTTTTCCATCTGTATCTATCATATAATCTAAACAACTCTCCACATCTATCTGATTTGTTGCTAAGGTCGCATCTTTATTTTCAGCAGAAAGAACATTTCTCTCAAGTTTTAATACATAATAGTAATACCTTTCGTCCCATAACTCTAATAAAGCAGGAGCATCTTCTGTTTTTATCAAGTTTATTATCCAATATTTATTCTCTCTATAGAAATCTTTAGTAACTCTAAATATTACATACGTTTTTACTCCTAAGTCTTTTTCAAGATTCTTTATTAAAAAATACTGTTTTTTGAATTCTTCTACCGCAGAATCTAAATCTTTACATAAACTATGCATATCAGGCATTATAAAAGCACGTAACCTCCGTAATCCTGTTAATTCTCCTTCTAATTCCCGTCTAAATGCATATTGCTCCCATTCATAAACCCTAAGAGGAAAATATTGAGGTTTTAAATTCATGGAGGAGAACAAGTCAAACAAAAGAAAATCTGAAGCATATCGCAGTAAATATCTATCACTTCCAGACTCAAGCCAATAACTTCTAGCGGGAAATCTTGCTGTTTGAGCAGTTAACTTTTTATTCTTAACTGTATACATTATTGGAGTATCAATAAGTATCGCTCCGTAATCGATTAACTTATCCTCAACGTATTTTTTTATTAAATTTTTCATGATAACTCCTTTTGTATACCATCTTAAATTTCCAGCATCTGTATTAGGATCAAAATCAACTAATTCAAAATCTTTCATCACCTTGATGTGAGCAGGTTCTATTGATTCATCCACCCTCCTAGACCCAAGTTCAGATTTTAGAAACATATAGAAATCTTGATCTTTAACTTCCTTAAATGGAAGAACATTATCCTCATCATCGAATTTTATATCTAATTCATTGCCTGAAGGAGTAATTACTTTGAAGACAGAATTCTTTATTTGTTCTTCAGGGGTAATCGCCAATTTTACATCTCTATACATTTCTGCTACTTCATGACCTAAGCAATTAATTTTAAATGATTTATACCATCCAAAAGGAGAAAATTTTGCCTCAATACCTTTCTCTTCTAAATATTTAGCGATTTTGGGACAGACTTCCATTGCATTTAGTTCATTGCTCAGGAATTTGCTCAAATGAGCCCAAGGATAAACTAATACTTTATCAACACTGTACATGCTTCTATCCTTGATAAGTTCAAGGAAATTTCTTTGCTTTCCTCTTAACTTACCTTCCTCGATCCTTTTATTGTAATCTCGTATTTCTTCGTTTTTTTCTCTAACTTTCTCTGGAAAACTGGTTATTTGAAGTATAGCTTCTTCAATTACATCAGCTCCCTGCTTGGCAATTAAATCTGTATCATAAGTATCCTGATCTTCAACTGAAACATAAGCAACAAGTATCAATCCTTTCATCTCGATTACGTCTTCTGGAAAGTCTTGTGGCTCAGTTGTGGCAGGTTTGTTCTTAATTACTTTTACGCCATCAGTATGAATTAATAAAATTTTCATTATTATCTTGTATGGTTAATTAATTATAAAATCTCTAACAAAAAATTCTAAATATTTTTCTAGCTTTTGATAATTAATTATATTTAAAATTCAAATTAATTATTATTAAAATAGTTATCTATTAAAATGAATCTTAAGAATATTTTTTCAGAACTCATACAAGCATTAGATAAATTAGATCTAGACCGCGAAGAAATATTAAAAATTTCTCGAACAATTATTCGCGATTGTAGTATTGCAATAAAAAATATCCATAGAAAAGAATATGAAGAGTATCATGAGAAATTAAATAGTATTAAACTTGTTCATAAAAAATTCGTTTCAATTGTAGATAAGAATCCTGGAGCTTTTTCCAAATACTTAAAAACTCCTGAGCAAGAATATGCTGAAGCAGTAACATTCTATTCAATTGTTGCCAATGAAGAATTACCTACACCTCGTGAACTGAATATTGATCCATTGAATTATGCGTTTGGTTTAGCCGATGTGGTTGGAGAATTAAGAAGATATGCATTAGATAATATAAGAAATTCACAAATTCAAGATTTAAATAAAATTTTAGAAAGCATGGACGAGATTTATTCTTATTTATTTGCTTTAGATTATCCCTCTGGATTAACTCAGGATTTAAGACAGAAAACAGATAGAGTAAGAAGTATAATCGAAAAAACAAGAGGAGATGTTTCGATTTCTCTTCAAATGAATGAATTAAAAACATGTATAGAAAACAATGTTAAATTTAATAAATAAAACTCTACTAAGATCCCAATGCCATTTGAAACCGAAAAAATAAAACATGAAAGCAAGATAAATTATGAGAAAGCTTGGCTTGAAACAAAAAATCTTTTGAAGTTAAAAGGCAACTATTTTAATTTAGTGAATAAGGGTAAAAGTCACGTTGTAAACGACTTTATTTTTGATGCAAGGAAAAAAATGATTTCTTTAGGATTTGAAGAACTAGTTTTACCAATGTTTGTCGAGGAAAGTGAAATTTATAAGCAATATGGTCCTGAAGCAGCTTTAATACTTGATAGATTATTTTATTTAGCAGGTTTACCTCGCCCAGATATTGGAATCTCAAATGAAAAAATTAACTTTTTAAACAAAATAATTCCAAATTTTAATAAAATAGATGTATTAAAAAATATCTTTCGAGCGTATAAAAAGGGAGAAATTGAAGCTGATAATTTAATTGAAACCTTTATTGAAAGGTTAAAAGTTGAAGAAACTGAAGCCACCGAAATTATTGATAAAGTTTTTCCAGAATTGAAAAATTTAAAACCAATACCTACAAAAACTACACTCAGAAGCCATACAACGGCGCTATGGTTCTTAATATTAAATGAATTGCAGAAAAAGAAGCCTCTTCCACTTCAATATTTTTCAATTTGCCCCAAATTTCGTCGAGAACAAAAAATTGACGCTACTCATCTATATTGTTCAAATACTTTATCTTTAGTTATCATGGCAGAAGAAATCTCCTTAGAAGATTGTCAGAAGATTGCATCTGATATATGTGAAAAAATAGGATTTAAAAGTAATAAATCAGAGATTAAGAAAGCTACGTCAAAATATTACGCGCCTCAAACTGAGTTTGAAATATTTGTAGAACACTCCAAAACTAAAGAATGGATCGAGATTGGAGATGGAGGCTTTTATTCTCCTGTAAGTTTAGCTCAGTATAATATTCAATTTCCTGTTTTTAATATTGGTTTTGGCGTTGAAAGAATATGTATGGTAAAAAATGAAATTGAAGACATTAGAAAATTAGTATATCCCTATTTTTATGAAGATATTGCATTTTCAGATGATGAAATCAGTAGATCAATTAACTATAAATATGTCCCATTAACTGAAAAAGGGATTGAAATTAAAAATGCAATTTTACAAACCGCATTGAATAGAAAGGATGAAAAGTCACCAATAGAAATTAAGACTTGGGAAGGAATTATAAAAAATAAGAGGATTGCTGTATTCCTATGGGAAAAAGATGACAATGTAAAATTGTTAGGTCCTGCCGCTCTTAATAAAATATGGGTACAAGATGGAAATATTATAGGAGTGCCTCCAAATGAAACTCCTGAAAATGCAATTAACACAAATAAGAATTATCTTGAAGCTATTGCTTCCGAAATGGCTTATAATATAGAAGTTTTATTAGATCAAAATAAAACATCTTATGAGCATAGAATAAAAATGTGTTATCGTGCTTCTGAAGTGAATTTAGAAGTAAATGATGTGGTGCTAGAGTATATTCACTCTAAACAAAAAAAAATTGATATAAGAGGACCTGTTTTTATTGGTCTTTCATTTAAAGTAATTTAATGAATATTATAGAATATGGTTTAAAATGAAAAAGAAGGTCTTAGTTGCTGGTACTTTTGATATTATCCATCCTGGCCATATATTCTTATTTAATGAGGCAGCAAAAATAGGAGATGTATATGTAATAGTTGCCACAGATAATAACCGGGAGTTATATTCAGGCGAGCGTCCTATAATTCCAGAGCAGCAGAGATTAGAAGTCGTAAAAAGTATTAAGAATGTAAAAGAAGCTAGATTAGGGAGAAGAGACAATGATACTCTTAAAACAGTTGAAGAAATCAATCCTGATATTATTTTGTTAGGACCAGATCAGAAATATGATATGAAAACTTTAAAAGAAGGATTGAAAAAAAAAGGATTAAACCATATAGAAGTAAAAAGAATGAAATTATATTATGATAAATATGCATTGCATTCTTCTAGTTTAATAAAAAGGAAAATTATTAAGACTTACAAAGAAAATAAATAGTTGCATCTTTAATGAAAGAGAATGAAGAGATCACCCCTGAAAATTATGCAAATTGGTTTGCTCTTTTTGAACTTTGTCGATTAACAAAAGATAGAAGGTCTATTAATATCAGTAGCGTAGAATTTGGAGAATTATTAGGTTTAAGCCAACAAACAGGAAGTCGAAGAATTAAAGATTTAGAAGATTTAGGATGGATTAAAAGAAGAAGTGAAGGTAAAACACAGAAAATTTCGATTACTAAAGAAGGAGCGAGCGTAATGCTTAATGTTTATAGAAATCTAAAGGAACTCCTCGAATCTATATTAATTGTAGGGGAAATAATTGAAGGGATACATGAAGGGGGTTATTATGTGGCGATTAAAGGATATTTTGATCAATTTAAAAATAAATTGGGTTTTGAACCTTATAAGGGGACACTCAATTTGAAGTTGAGTGATACAGATAATTCAATTTTAAGAGAAAAGCTGCAATATATTAGACCTGTAATTATTGATGGATTTAAAAATCAAGAAAGAGAGTATGGCCCAGTAAAATGTTATGATGTGTACATTTACAGATTAGATAACAAGAATAATCGTCGTAAAGCAGCAATACTCGATATAAAACGAACCCATCATAAAAAAAATGTAGTAGAAATTTTAGCTAAACCTTATTTGAGAGACTATTTCAACTTGAAAGATGGAGACAAACTTATTATTGAAGTAATTAAACAAAAAGAATAAAGACTCCATCATTATATCAATTTTCACCTAAATAGTTGACTATGGACTTTTTAATTTTAAAATATCTATAGAAACTCGTTGCTAAGACCAAGATCATGAAAACAAAAAGAAACTCATTGATATATCCAAAAAAAGAGGTTAAAAACATAGATATAAAGATATAAAATAATCTTTCCGATCTTGCCATTAATCCAACATCAAAATCTCCCTTATATATTACTTCTGCTTTAGCTCGTAAATAACTAATCATAAGAGAAGCTATAAAAGAGATTAATATAATTATTTTTACATCTATAAAATTCCAGAGAATATTGTCCCAACAGTAAATTAAGAGAGCTAAAAAAATTATAAATTCACTAATCCTATCCATTAATGAATCAAAAAAACCGCCGAAAGTAGAAGCTT
Source organism: Candidatus Odinarchaeota archaeon (assembly GCA_048885325.1). Classification (GTDB taxonomy): domain Archaea; phylum Asgardarchaeota; class Lokiarchaeia; order Sigyniarchaeales; family SOKP01; genus SOKP01. The sequence continues at coordinate 2,761 of JBHLPZ010000083.1, read as the reverse complement.
TATTTGTTAATCTTGCAATTGCTCCATCTACTCCATCAAAAATTCCCGTTATAAAAACAAAGATTGAAAAAAGTAAAAGATTAGATAAAATCACCAGGAAAAAAAAACTTAGAAAGGAGAACGCTAGCATAAAACAAGTAGCAATATTTGGAGTAACCCCAATCTTACTTAAAGCCTTGGCTAGGATTTCTATCAAAGGATGGAAAATTCTGCGTAATCGAAATTTTGAAGGCATAGTTATCAAGTCAAAGAAATTTATGAATAATTATGAGCTTATCCTTTTGAAATCAACCAATTCGATGGTAAGTTTATTTTTATATAATATTTAATTATCATAATAATATAATTTTTTTAATTTCATAGTTTAAATTAAATTTTAAATTCGAATAAAACACAAGAGAATGTGAGTACTATTGAAATTACGATTGATACTGAAAGCAAAAACGAAAAAAAACAAGGATGTATCATTAAAATTTAATGTTGCTCCAAAAAAGCATATTGGTTTTATTAATTTTATTAATTTAGCCTTAAATCAAGATTTACCAATCACTCTCTCTTTTGAAAAAGTAAGTAAATCAGGGGATAAAGAAGAAAGTAAGATTGCTGGAGTTTTTAAATTCCAAGGGAAAGATACATTAGCTTTAAACCAGTTGAATGAGGAAATCCAGGAAGAACAACGTAAACGTAAAAAGCAACATCAAAAGCGTATACAAAAATAAATATCTTATTTTTTAAGATAAATTAATAAAACCTAATTTTATCAAGTTCTTGCATATATTATAAACTTGTTCATGTTCCAAATTTAATTTATTTGTAATAAATTTAATTGATTTTTTACCATCTATTTCATAGTAGACTTTACAAGCTGTATTGCCTGTTAGATAATATTTAGGATTAACTTTTTTTGAGCTTATAAACTTTGGAATTTGTTTACAGTATTCTGGTAAGTCTTCTATGGTTTCATTTTCTGTTTTTAATGCTAATAGAGAAGACTCCTCATTTATCTTTTCCTCAACGCTTTTAAAAAGTTCAGAAACCTTTTCTTTGAAGTTTTCTTCTTTTTCTTCTTGTTCTTCAGATACATATATATTTAAGATATGTTCAAATGACTTAAAGGCATCAATTTTTCCATTCCAATTTAAAATTTGATTAATATTATATTTATTTAAAAACGCAAAAGAAATCTTTCTTAAAACTCTTTGAACATCTACAGCTTTAGAATTTTCGTCATATGTTGCTAGATATATTAAGTTAGGAATGCTAGATTCTTTAAGAAATGATAATTTGAGGTCATTATTAGAAAGTTTTAATTCACTAATAGTTCCGAGATCTTCAAATGAATCAGAAAATGAATTTAATGCAGTAAAAAAACCAGAAACCATAATTAAATTATCTTCGTGTGAGAAAAGTTTTCCTGACTTAGAAATTCCAGCTGAATTAAAAAAACTTCTATTTAATAGTGGTAAACCATCTTTAATGATGATAATATCTCTGATCATTTGGAACCCAATAATAAATATATAGAAAATTATAAAAACTAAACTTTTATATTCAACGAATATATCAATAAAATCTAAGTGCCTAAAAAGAAAAAAAAATGTAATATCTAAATGATATCAAAATAATATCAAAAAATGAATAGAAAATTCATTCATATTGATAGAATAAAAATTAGTAATAGAGTTGAACCTACTGAAAGCAGTAATCTTATGTGCAGGTTATGGAAAGCGATTGAGACCTTATACTAATATCTATCAAAAAACCATGCTACCAATTCATGGTAAACCCCTATTGGAATATATAGTAGAAGGTTTAATTCATGCTGGTTTTACAGATCTAATAATTGTAGTAGGATATCAAAGAGAACAAATTACTCGCCATTTTCAGGATGGAACAAAATGGGGACTAAATATTGAGTATGTCATTCAAAATAATTTAAATGGGACAGGTGGAGCAGTACTATTGTGCGAGGATTTGATCCCAAACCAACATTTCTTTCTAATTTGGGGAGATATATTAGTCCCTTATCAAATTTATAGAGAAGTGTGCGAATTATTTGAAAATGAAAATCAAGATTTCATTTTGGTTGCGAATTACACGAAGGACCCTCATAAAGGAGCTGCTATTTATTCTGATGGCCCCTATTGTGTAAAAATTATTGAAAAACCAAAAAGAGGTAAATCTAAATCAAACTATAATAATTGTGGTATTTTTATCTTATCAACAGATATATTTGAAGTATTAAAATCTCTAAATCCCTCTAAAAGAGGTGAAATAGAGCTAACCCTAGCAATAAATATTGGAATAAAGCAAAGAAATTGGAAAGTCCGAGTAGTTAAAATGGAAAAAAACCAATTTAGAGGCGACTTTGGTGATAAAAGTATTTATAGGCAGTTAAAATCCGACTCCGATTGGCTTAATAAAATTTAATATTAAAAATATTATTTTAATCCTCGTCAAGTTCTGGAGGTTCAGGAAGATCAACTTTCTCCGTAGCTGCTGGAGGTTCTTCAGATTCAGGAAATTTAGGAGGCTCTGGATGTTCATGTTCTTTTGTTCTTCTATACCTGCGATATAAAACTACACCAAAGATAAAAACTGCCCCTATTATTGCTACCGCTAAGATTATTAAGAGCCATGGGATTTCCGGTTCGATTCCTTCTCGATATCTGAAAAAATTTCCTTCTACTACAGTACCATAGCAGTCTGTATCGATGTCTATTTGGTATATACCAGTATATCCACCATTATTGTAAATATA
>JBHLPZ010000082.1:0-12439 GCA_048885325.1 Candidatus Odinarchaeota archaeon | reverse complement strand
AATATATCTATTCTCACTTGTTAAGTTAAGTTCATTTAGAAGGCCGTACATTTTTAAAACTAATGGTCCTTGAAATTTAATGTTCGTGGTTTTAAGTAATTGAAAAAGTTCAAAAAATTTATTTTTCTTCCATACTGACGACATAAATAATTAGTTAGAATTATAATATATTTTCCACAGTAATATCTAGGTAATACGTAGAAAACAATGCATTATTTTAGTATGTTGAAATTTTAATTTCTAATATTATATTATTAGAATTATAAAGAAATTGAAAAAATATTTAAAAGGCATAGTCAAAACCTTTAAATTTATTTTGGGGCTGGCTAAATTCATATTCAACATTTTCTACTTCTGCATATTTTGGCCCCTTCTTTGAGAACTCTAATAAGTCATATAATTTATCCTGAGGACCTTCTGCTTCTATATAAACGCTTCCATCAGCCATATTTTTAACAAACCCAGTTAGTCCTAGTTTTCTCGCAAACTTTCGTGTAGTATAGCGAAAAAAAACTCCTTGTACTAACCCATATACTTTTATAGTAAGATGTTTCATAAAAAAAAATAAGCTTCAAGATTATTTATTTTTTAACAAGATTTTTCATTATCTGAATACTTTCATCTAAATCTTGCGTTGTGATCTTTGGATGAATATCTAAAGCAAAAATTTCCCTAGTCACTTTCTCTACATTCGGTAAAGAAATTTTGTTATAGTCAATCTCCTTTCCGTAAAATGGACAAGACCATGGACATCCTTTTGGATAAGCTATTTTATCTTGAAAGAGTTTAGTCTCATACAATGGTTTAGGATAAAGAACTTTACTCTTGGGAAATCGTTCGAGAAATTGAGATTTATTCAAACCGATAATTTCAGGATTAATTCGCCCAATCCAATAATTAAAGGCAGGTTCACAATATTCAGGCACATAAGGAGGAACAATTCCATTGATTTCACTAACAGCATCAGATAAATATTGTGCATTTTTATTTCTTATTTCAATAAATTTATCAATTCTTTTTAGCTGCACTTTCCCAATTGCACCTTGGATTTCAGTCATTCTATAATTATAACCCAATCGATTGTATACATACCATGATGGTTCTCCATGGTGGCGTAATAATCGACACTGTTCGGCTAAATCATCATCATTAGTAGTAATCATTCCTCCCTCTCCAGTAGTTATATTTTTAGAAGGATAAAAACTAAAGCATCCAATATCCCCTAATGAGCCAACCTTTTTACCTTTAAACTTGGAACCAATTGATTGGCAAGCATCTTCAATAATGTATAAATTATAATCATTAGCTAGATCTTTTAATCCATCCATATCAGCTACCATTCCAGCAAGATGAACAGGTATTAAAGCTTTTGTTTTATCAGAAATTTTTTGTTTAACTGATTTAGGATCTAAAGTATAAGTCTTATTGTCTATATCTGCAAAAATTGGTATGGCATTATTATGTAAGATTGAGCTAGCAGTTGCTATAAAAGTGAATGGAGGAACAATCACTTCATCTCCAGGACCAATATTTAGAGCTGCTATAGCAATATGCAAGGCTGCTGTACCGGTATTAATTCCAATAGCATGTTTAACACCAATATATTTAGCATAATCTTTTTCAAAGGATTTTACAGCTTCACCATGAAGCAAGGTTAACATTTGGGATTCCATTACTTTAATTACTTCTTTTTGTTCTTCCTCTGTTAAGTTCATAATTTCCTCAAATTTAATCCGAATTAAATTTTCTAATTTTAGTTAAAAAAAATAGTAGCCTTCTTAAGAATCTGATTATTTAAGAAAAGGAAATTTGGAATAATTAGAATATTAAATAATAAGTATCATTTAAAGTGTTATAACCAATAATTTCATTCTTAATTAAAGTTTCAATAACACTAGTTAACCATCTTTTGCTAGTTTGTATTGATTTTTTAAGTTCTTGAAAACTTAACTCATCATTAATAGCTAATAAAAATTGAATCTTGCTTTTTACTTTTAGATGATCAGAGGTTGCTATTTTATCAAACTTTTTTTGTAAATCATACTCTTTTGTTTTTAAATTTGCAACCTCATTACTTAACTTTCCTATAACCTCATCTCTAGTCCTAAAAACATTTAATACTTTCTCTAAAAACATCCGCTCTATATGTTCTTTTAATTCTTTCTCACTTAATTCAAATTCTAAGGTTTTTTTGAAATCATCTAAAATGCCAATATAATCTTGACTTTCATCATATTTGTCTAATACTAATACGAAGATTATATCTTTATCTTCATTATAATAAGAAATAGAATTCCAGTTTTTTTCTTCAATTGTTATATGAGATTCTACGAAGTTGTGGGAGATTTGAATCTGTTGTACAATATTATCTGGGATATCTACATCATTGGGGTATTTCATATAAATAACTCCTCCAGTAATTTCATCCCATTTAATCAAACAAATACCTAAAGGAATAGAACCTCACCAACCAAAACCTAACTCCTACCTTTAAATTATAAAAGTTTTTATTAATAAATTTAATTTGAAAATAGTAATTTTTCAGTATGTATAACAATGAAAATATCAAAGAAGAATACTAAATTTGTGTGAGTGACTAGTAATAGATTGACTTAAAAAATAAATATCACAAAAATTATTCTATAAATAGTGAATCTGACATGGCTGTTTTTTACGTTTATATATTAGAAACAATTTCTAAAAATAATAGAAAAAGATTTTATACAGGCTACACCAATAACTTAGAAAGAAGATTAAAAGAACATAAGAAAGGAACCGGTGCCAAATTTTGTCGGGGAAAGAAAGTAATAAGCCTTAAATATTTTGAATCCTTCACAGAAAGAAGAAATGCAGTGAGAAGGGAATTAGAAATTAAATCTCTTCCAAGAAGAGAAAAAATTGAACTCATAAAAAACTTTTATCAGATTGAAAATTAAGTTGATTAATAAAAATTTTTTACTAATTTTAGTAGGTTTACCTTCATCTGGTAAAACCACAATTGCTGAAATTTTAAAAGATTTAATTGAAAGAAAAAATAAAAATTTTCAAGTAAAAATTGTGGATCCAGATAAGATAAGGAATTCCATTTCTCCAAACAAGTTTAATCACCAAAAAGAACAATTAGTTAGAGAAAAAAGCTTAAATGATATAAGATCCGGATTAAATCAAGGTTTTATAGTAATTAGTGATGATTTAAACTATTACACTAGTATGCGTCATGACTTAAAGCAAATTGCAGAAGAAAACAATGTAACTTATTTTATTTTACATATTGCTACACCTCTACAAATATGTATTGAATGGAATAAAAAGAGGGGCGAACCTATTCCTCAAGAAGTTATTTATAAAATTGATGAAAAGTTTGATTCATTTAATAATTATAATTGGGATAATCCCATTCAGATAATTGATCCTTCCAAATTTGATGATTTAAAGCAAAATATAAACAAATTAATAAATAAAATTGAAAGGAATTTAAGAATAATACGACTAGATTCATTTCAAAAGGGAGAAAAAACAGATAAAGAGCAATACCATGAAATATTAGATAGAATTACGAGAATTGTCATAGGAAACATAATTAAAAATGATAATTACCATGCATTTATAAAAAGAATTTCAAGGATACGGAAAGAATTTATTAAAAAAAATCTAAAGAAAGTAATGACAGAAACGCAGATCTCAGAAAGTTTCCTAAAATTCATAAAAAGAAATTTAAATACTGAGTTTCCTTAATTTCTTTGTAATATAACAATTATAAATAATAAAGATAAAGAAAATAAGTTTTCATTTATTATATAAATATAAAATAGTTTTAAGTTTTTAAAATGTCGACAAATAAACCCGAAACGAAAGAAGCTAAATTAAGAATTGAGGAATTAGATAAAAGTCGAAGTGGTCGTTCATTATGCTATATAGATCAAAGTGTTCTTGAACAATTAGGTTTAACCACTGGGAATATAATTGAAATAAGAGGAAAGAAAAAGACCACAGGAATAGTTGTATCCAGCATCAATGATAAAGGAAAGGGAATAATAAGATTAGATGGGCTTCAAAGATTAAATGCGGGAGCTACTATTGGTGAATATGTTACCATCAGATTAGCACGAGTATATCCCGCTCGGGAAATTGTTTTAACTCCTACAAAAGATAATATTGATCTAAAAAGACAAGCAGAAGCTATAAAGGCAAAATTAATAGATAAACCTGTAGTTATTGGTGATATCGTTGATGTTTTAGGCGCTGTATATCAAAAAAGTGATCCAGGCAATCCCATGAATGAGATTATGAGTATGTTCATGAAAAGCCAGAAAAAAAGACCAACGTTGGGGATTTTAAGGCTAATTGTTGAAGATACTGCCCCATCTGATAAAATAGTGAAAATAACACGTGACACACTAATTAAAGTTAACAAGAGAGTTGCTGTTCTGAATGTTTCGGGTGGAGTAGTTACTTACGATGATGTTGGAGGATTAATAGATGAAATTCAGCGAATAAGGGAAATGGTCGAATTACCCCTAAAACACCCCGAATTATTTCATAGATTAAATATTGATCCTCCTAAAGGAGTCTTGTTTTATGGACCTTCTGGCACCGGTAAAACTTTAATGGCTAAAGCTGTTTCCCAGGAATCAAATGCTCATTTTATCACGATAAATGGCCCTGAGATAATGAGTAAGTTTTATGGAGCAAGTGAAGGGCGACTACGAGAAATATTTCATGAAGCAGAAGAGAATTCTCCTTCAATAATCTTTATAGATGAAATTGATTCTATTGCTCCAAAAAGAGTAGAAACTTCTGGAGAGGTTGAAAGAAGAGTTGTTTCCCAACTACTATCCTTGTTGGATGGTCTCAGAGGAAGAGGGGAAATTATTTGCATAGGTGCTACAAATAGAATAAATGCAATTGATGAAGCTTTAAGAAGACCAGGACGGTTTGATCGCGAAATTGAGTTTGGTGTTCCAAATATGAAAGGTCGGAAAGAAATCTTTCAAATTCATACGAGAGGGATGCCAATTGAAGATGATGTTGATTTAAATGATTATGCTGAAATTACTTACGGTTTTGTAGGCGCAGATATTATGGCAGTATGTCGAGAAGCTGCAATGTTTGCCTTAAGAAAAATTTTACCACAAATAAATTTGGATGAACCTATACCTAGTAGAATTATTCAAGAGTTGAAAATAAATAATGAGAATTTCATGCAAGCAATAAATATGATTGAACCTTCTGCTATGAGAGAGGTAATGGTTGAAATTCCAAATGTAAATTGGGATGATGTTGGTGGATTAGAAGATGTAAAACAAGAGTTAAAAGAGGCTGTTGAATGGCCATTAAAATACCCTAAGTTATTCGAAAGAGCAGGGATTCGACCATTAAATGGTATTCTTATATTTGGACCACCAGGATGTGGCAAAACACTCCTAGCAAAAGCAATAGCCACTGAAAGTAAATCAAATTTCATATCTATTAAGGGACCTGAGATATTCTCAAAATGGGTCGGTGAAAGTGAAAAGACTGTTAGAGAAATATTTCGAAAAGCCCGTCAATCAGCACCATCAATTATTTATTTCGATGAAATAGATGCTATATCTGCCGGTAGGGGAGAATATGCAGGTACCCAAGTATACGCATCAATTGTTAATCAAATTCTAGTTGAAATGGATGGAATTGAGAATCGTCAAGGAATTGTTACAATTGCTAGTACAAACCGTCCAGATATTGTTGATCCTGCATTTTTAAGACCTGGAAGATTTGATAGATTAATCTATGTTGAAGCTCCAGATGTTGAGTCTAGGATAAAGATTTTAGAAGTGCATACCAAAAATATGCCCTTAACAGAAGATGTATCTTTAAAACATATTGCTCAAATCACGGAAGGTTATAGTGGTGCAGATTTAGAAAATGTGTGCCGTGAGGCGGGAATGCAGGCTATTAGAGAAAAGATGGACAAACTTGATAAAATAGAAAATAAACATTTTGAATTCGCTTTAAATAAAATTAAGTCTACCTTGCCTGGTGAAATAATACAGCGTTATGAATCTATGGCAAAAGAAATTACAGAATCCCGTAACATAAAAGAATCTCAGGTAGATTTCTATAAGTAGTTTTTTAACTGTGATTTATTCCCTTTTAACTTTTTTTTGAATTTATATTATTAATTTTTGAACTATTAAAATTTAAAAAATATATATACCATTTGAAATAGATTATGTTTAATTCTTTTTCTATTATTTAACAAACTCCTCTATCCTATCCATTGCTTTTTCTAATTTACTCATCTCTGTCGCATATGTGATTCTTATTCTGTCATTTGAAAAAGAACCAAAAGTATCTCCTGGAATTATTGCTAAAGCTTGCTGTTCCATAATCTTTTTAGAGAATTCTAACCCGCTTACGTCGAAATTTTTAACTGAGGGCATAATATAGAAAGCACCCTTGGGTTTAACTACCTCAAATCCCAGTTGTTTTAATCTATTATATACAAATAATCGTCTCTCATCAAAACTCTTGAGTATATCACTAAAAAAGCTAAGATCCATTTTTAATGCTTCAATAAATCCATATTGTGCTGGATGATTAGTCCCTGCTATAGTGTATTGATGAAATTTCTCCATTAAGTCAATTACTTCTTTTTTTGCAACAACATATCCAAGTCGAAAACCAGTTGCTGAGAATAATTTTGACATGGCATTAGTAGTAATAGTTCGTTCAAACATTCCATCCAAGGACGCAGGGCTAATATGTTTATATCCATCATAGACATAATTTTCGTAGACCTCATCAGTGATGAGATATAAATCATTATCATTTATTATCTCGACAATTTGATTTAATTCTTGGGAAGATAACGCATATCCTGTAGGATTATTGGGGGAATTAATTAAAATTGCTTTAGTTTTTGGAGTAATTGAGGATATTATTTTTTCAATATTGGGACTAAAATCATTATTTCTTTCGATTTCTATTACTTTAACGCTAAAAAAAACACCTAAATAAAAATAAGAGATAAAATTTGGTGATGATAATATTAGCTCATCTCCAGGATTAAAGATTGAGGCAAAGGCAAGAGTAAGAGCTTGTGATCCCCCATTAGTAATCATAATATTTTCCTTCCAATTACAATTAATTTTGTTCATTCTTCCCATTTTATTCTCGATTAATTGTAATAGTTCAGGAACGCCCCTAGTTGGAGCATAATAGGTAATTTTATTTTTTAATGCTTCAATATTTCCGCGAATTGCAGGATCTGGAGTTTTAAAATCTGGTTGACCTATCCCTAAACTTATTACATCCGATCTTCCTGCAGCAAGATCAAATAATTCTCGAATCTTTGATTTTGGTGCTCTAGCAACATTATGAGATAATTCTTTCATAATTTACTAACTATTCATTTCTATTTAAAACATTTGATTTTTAATTCTTCAAAAATGAGAGCAAACCATTAAAATAAAAACAAGGAAAAATTAAATTTTTTCTCCATAGTTTCTTAGGATTTGAAATACTAAATTTTTGAATGCTTTCTCAACATTATCCCCAAATTTCGCACTCGTTTCAATAAAATCACTTGCTTGTATTTTTTCAGCTAATTTCTTTCCCTTTTCTTCAGAAACAGTTCTATGCTCACTTAAATCAATTTTATTGCCTATTAGTATATATGCGCCTTCCCTTTTAACATATTTTTTAAAATCTTTAAGCCATTTCGATTCTATATTCTCAAATGTTTGAAATCGTGTAACATCATAGACAACCAAAGCTCCAACACACCCTTGAAAATACATAGAACGAATTACATTATATTTTTCTTGACCCGCAAGATCCCACATAATTAATCTTATTTGGGCATTGACTTCCTCTAAATTAACATCTTTACGGACAATATTTGCACCTAAGGTTGGCTTATAATCTTCTTGAAAGGCTCCTTCAACGAATTGGTTTATTAAAGACGTTTTGCCTACTGCGGCATCTCCTAATATTGTAATTTTAAAGACATATTCTCGTTCTTCAGCGGTCATCTCTTCTTATGTCATACCTTACAATTACTAATAGGTGGGGATTTTATTATTGGATAATTAGATATTTAACATTATTTTGATTTTTGATCTATTTAATTATTTTCCTTTTTTGTTTTAAATCTTTTCTTAATTTTCAACTTTAGAATAAATGAATTGTGATGAGGACTATTTAAATTCTCTTTTTCTCCATAATAAAATATGTGATAGTTTGACGGTAATGCTTTTTCAAGCGAATAAACAAGAAATCCCCTAAATAAATCGCATGAAACTCCAATTTCAGAACAAAAAATGCATTTTTCCACTTTAACAATAATGGATTCATCAGATTTTTCTACAATTTCTACATTCCAATCTGTTTGAATAAATTCATTGATTTCTCTTATAATCTCGTCGAAACTTTTTCCATAAGGAAATAAATAAAAAGAGAATTTACGTCCAATTTCATACAACAGCTTTGGCGAATCATATAATAAACAATTCTGAGCTGCAATTATTTTTTTAAAAGAAAAAAAATTTACCACTCCATTTGGATCTTTTTCTTGAATATCCTTTAATTCCAGTAATCCTGCTTCTCTCAAGATGGATTTCATCCCATCATAATCAAGATTATCAAGGTAGGATTGTAAGAGAGCAGTTACTACTCTATTTCTCACTGTACCTCTATAATCTCCTATTATTGTGGAATTATTTGGCATATCTCTCGTTAAAATACATAATTTCTATGAGTTTTTTGGTAATCCTCTGATTATTTCTCTAACTCATGATTCAATTTTCTTATTCCTAATTCAATGGTGCCTATAAATTTAGAAAATTCAATACATTTAAGCTTTTTTTTTGTGAAAATCCAACGAAAGTCAAATGTTAAAAAATATTATTTTTACTATATCTTTAATTTTAAATGGTTAATACTCTTAAAATAAAGAATCTAAATAAAAGAATAAACAATTTAGAAACCTATTTTTACATTTAAAAAGCATTCAAGAAGGTTTCCAAATTTAATCTATTACTGGGAACATAGAAGCGTAGAGATATAGTAAATACCTGATTAGCAGTAGTAAAAAGCTACCAATTCCAAAAAGTAACCCTAAAACCGCCAGAGCTTTTGAATCGTCTTTAGCGCATCCAGTAATTCCAAAAATAATAGCTATAAAACTTAATACCATAATTATTACATTAAAAAACATCATGAGAGATAGTAATCTAATACCATAAGATCTGAGTATCATAATGAAAAAAGAAAAGATAAGTCCCATAATTCCGAGTGAAAAAGCAACGATTCCATTTGTTTTTTGTGGCTCAAAATAACCGGGATATGGTTTAGTTCTAATAACTTCAATTGTTTTTACTTGAGTCTCTGGTTCTTTCTGAGGCAATACAGGAGTTTGCTCACGTGATAACCTATGACCACAATTTGCACAAACTTTCCAATCAAATTCTACTGGAGTACCACAATTTGGACAATAATTCATACCTATTATTAACCAAAGAAGATATTTATTTCTTTTCTACCAATGATAAATGTTTCATTAAAATCGAAATTATAGGGAGGTGAGTACCATGATAAATTAATCACGAATACTCAAAATTAAGGGATTGAATAAAGTAATAAAAAAATGTTGAAAAAAATTCAAAAGAAAAGATTATTCTTTAACAGTTTCTAAAAGTTCCTCAATTTCAGACTGGATTTCGTCTGGTTTTTTCGCTTCTTCTCCTTGAATGGCTAAAGCACGCTCAAGGCGTTCTCTATGAAGCGTATTCATGGCACAGAAGGGTACTTCAAGAACTTTGCTATTATCGTCTGGATCGATGACTCCGTAATGGACAAGACAACGACACACCCTATCAAGATCAAAATTGTAGGAATCTTGGAAATGCATCGATGAAATTAGCAGATTCTTTTCATGGAAAAATTGCCCTGCAGATTGAAGATTTGGAAACGCAATCAGGCGAGAGAATGCTACTAAAGTTTTACTTGTCAACATTTTCGTTGGACTACGTACGTATCTCATAGCTCCGGCAAAATAATATGCCTTCATCAACTGACGATACCCTAAGCTTGTCATATCATCGATAAACCTTCCTACTGTACTTGCTATACTCCCAAATTCCTCTAAATTGATGCCCTTGAGGAGTCCAGTAGGTTTCGGAATTTCTTGTTTCTGTGCCATATCGTATACTTTATTTGACCAGCGGATGAGCCCTTCTGCGTCAAAATAGTTTTCAATTGGTTCCCACTCATTTTTACTATTAATCACACAAATTGTAGCAAATCCACAGTCTGAGTGGCTGGTCGGGCTCCACTCAGGTAAATCGTCGAACCATGCTAATAGTCGAGTCATTTTAGCAGTGGTTGCTAACGGATAGAACTTAGTAATAGCATTATTTGTGTGTTTATTTATTGCTAGTTTCAAATCTGAGGTTGTATATCGTATGTCCATCAATTCTTCAAAGCTTATACGACCACAGAGAGATACAGGTTGATATATTATTCCAGAAATGACGTCATTATTGTCTTTCGCATAGTCCATAATGTTTCCAACTTCCTGATCATTTACTCCTTTAGCTATTACTGGAACTAACATTACGCCGTAAAATCCTAATTTACGTGCGTTTTCAATCACTCTTTGCTTTAACGGCCATAAATTTACGCCTCTTATCTTTTTCCATACTTCAGGGTTATCAGTTGCATCAAACTGTAGATAAATAGCATCCATTCCAGCATCTTTGCATTTTTTCATAAATTCAATTGATTTAGCAAATCTAACTCCATTAGTTGTAACCATAACTTCAATGAAGCCCAATTCTTTACCTTTTCTAATGATGTCAGGAAGATCATCTCTAACTGTCGGTTCTCCACCAGAAAGTTGTAATAAAACAGCTGGGGTGGGTTTCATAGATCTAAAATGTTTCATAATCTGGACAAGTTGATCAAATGTAGGTTGGACAACATATCCCTTTGCGCTAGCATTAGCAAAACAAATCGGGCACGCTAAATTACACTTATTAGTAATATCAATTAAACATATATTAGGAGCACTTTTATGGTTTTCACAAAGACCACAATCATAAGGACAACCTTCATTACATTTCTTTATTCCCGAAGATACATATTCAGGTTTGGTAGTATGATCTAGTGTAGAACCAATCTCATTCGTAAATGTTTGTTGCCATTTATATTCTTCTGGATCTATACTAAGTTTATCTTTAAAATCTCCGTGTTCTTCACAATTTTTCCTCATCATTACCCAGTTTGTATTATCATCAACATATATTTCGGCTGCTATTGGTTGTAAGCATTCTGGACATATACTTGTTGTGCGTCTTATAATTTCTTCTGTCATAAGTATCATTTTTTGTTTTTTTTTTAATAAGAAAATTATTTAATTAAAAGGTTAGTTAACTTTTCTATAAAAATTTTTTATATAAAATAATACTTGGATTAGTATTATTATTTTCTCTTATTTTTTATAATGAGAGATCTTAGAAATCATTGTTTTTTAGAAAGAATAACGATTACCTAACCTTTCTATTTTTCTTTTCTGTAGAAGAAATTACATGTTAATGCTTCAATCTTAGCTATATTTTTTCATCGGGAAAAAAAGCAAGAAACAAAAGAAGGTTTAATTCCTTATTTTTTAAAAGGAGACTCCTGCCACCAAGACCTAATAATAAGGTCAGAAACAAAATAGGGGGAGGAGGGCGAAATCAGAGTGTGTTTTTACACACTACCAAAAGACAAAAATCCAGGGTAGTGACAGGAGTCATGTTATTAAATCGATATTTCTTTCCCTCTTTTGATTTTAATTCTATTAACAATACTTTTTAAATTTTTATCTTGTGATAGAAATAAATAATGATTCAAAATGGAATTTAAAAATCTTTATTATGCAATAAATAGATTTGGAGATATTTAAAATAATTGCCGAATTTTGATAATCTTTATTGATAGAATAGGGAAAAATTAAAGCCTCAGGAGACTTAAGTTATAAATTTAATCGTTGGAATATATTCAATAAACTAATAAAGTAATTTAATATTATATAGATATAACTATGAGAGAACCTATAGGACGAGAAGAGCCACCATTAAAGTTTGATGTAATTACAATTATATTCTTTGCAATTGGCTTTATAGTTTCATGGTTTAATATGATATTAATTTTAGAAGCACCCAGATATATCGAGATTATAGCATATTTATCAATAATTTTTACTACAATTATTCCAGGTGTTATTATTGCTTTAAAGAAAAGATATTGGGGCTATGGTTATTTATTTGGATTTTCTATTGCGGGTATTCCATTTATGATTATAGTGGATTTGTTCATTGGGGGTTATACATGTATTACTACTATGTTTATCTTTATAATATTATGGTTAATATTCTGGAAAACATGGCGCTCTCTTAGCTCTATAAAAGTGGAT
>JBHLPZ010000081.1:0-12453 GCA_048885325.1 Candidatus Odinarchaeota archaeon | reverse complement strand
ACATTAAATCCATTATTATTTAATAGATCTCTTGTATCTACTAATAACTTTAGGCATTCTTCTGTTTGCTTTTTTCTTAATTCAGGGTCAACTACTGAAGTTAAATGACCCTCATAACCTTGGAGTCCAACTAACTTTAAATTCGGCTGCTTTAAAATAAAGTTCGCAAGTTTTAATGCTGGTTCTCCAGGTTTTACTCCATTTCTTCCTAATCCAATATCTACTTCAATTAAAATCTCTAATTTAATACCTTTTTTAGAAGCAATTTTATTTAAATCTAAAACATTTTTTTCTGAATCTACACATACTCTCACTAATGATTTTTTATTCAATTCTACTAATCTGCCAATTTGAGTTAAATTGACAACTTCATTTGCAATTAATATATCATTAAAACCGTCTTCAGCAAATACCTCCGCTTCACCTACTCTTGCAACACAAATCCCGTTAGCTCCTGCTTCCAGTTGCATCTTTCCTATAATTGGACATTTATGAGTCTTAACATGAGGGCGCAATTTGATATTATTTTCTTTAGCAAATTTTGCCATTTTTTCAATGTTTTCTTTCATAATATCATAATAAATTAAGAGAGCAGGTGTTGATATCTTATCCCTCCAACTTTCTACCAAAATTTATAACCTTTCAAATAAGATTATTAGAATAGTGATTTATTAAAACATAAAAATCTAATTAAATTTATTGCGAATATAACTTCTAGTTAAAAATAGTATCTCTTTAAAATAGAAAATAATATTTGATACTATTCTATATATAATCTAACTCATTCAGAACTACTAGTGATAATATGCCAAAATTTTCTAAAGAACCATTAAGGGGTATGGAAGATTTTTACCCCGATGATTTACGTCAATTAAATTGGATAATTGATACTATAAGAGATGTTGCAGAACGTTATGGTTATGAAGAGTATGAAACTCCTCGATTAGAGCCAATTGAAATCTTTGCTGCAAAATCCTCTGATGAGCTAGTCAATGAGCAATCTTTTATACTTGAATCGAAGAAGGGAGAAAAATTAATTTTAATTCCTGAACTCACTCCATCTTTGGCACGAATTGTAGCTAAAAAAAGCCAAGAATTAAAAAAACCTATTAGGTGGTATTCGATTCCAACATGTTATAGATATGAAAGACCTCAAAGAGGAAGAAGACGTGAATTTAAACAAATTAACATAGATATACTTGGTGATAATAGTTTATACGCGGATCTTGAGATTTTTAATATTATTGTTGATGTTTTTAAAGAATTCGGGGCAACCCCTACTCAAGTACAGATACTTTATAATAATCGACGTTTTATAGATTCAGTATGTAAAATTATACTTAAAATGGATAATAAAGAATTACCCATCCTCTATAAAGTACTCGATAAATCTGATAAGATGGATGCGGATGATTTTGAAAAATATGTGATTGATACTTTTCAAAACGAGACAGTTATTCAAGGTATTTTTAAACTAAAAGATTCAAAAAGCGTAAGCGATTTATTAGATAAATTTGACGATATACCTGAAGAGTTCTATAAATCTAATGGATATAAAGAGTTAATCAAGTTTGAAGAGTACTTAAAAGAAATAGGGATTTCGGATTATTGTACTTTTTCATCTAGCGTTGTAAGAGGTTTAGATTATTATACAGGGATTGTTTATGAGGTTTTTGATACTGGCAAGGAAAATATAAGAAGTATTTTTGGTGGGGGACGATATGATGATTTAATCTCTATATTTTCTGACGAAAAAATATCTGGTACTGGCTTTGGAATGGGTGTTTTAATGCTAAACTTATTTTTAGAAACCTATAATTTAATTCCTAAAGAAGTTAGAGAAAAAGATTATACTGATACAGTCTATATCGCCTCAATCGACGAAACTGTATCAGTATACGCTTTCAAAATCGGTCAAATTATCCGTAATGAAGAAATTCCTTGTATAATTGATTTTAAGTTTAAAAATTTGAAGAATCAACTTAGTAAAGCGAATGAATTAGGCGTTTTGATTACATTAATCGTTGGAGCTAAAGAAATGAATAAAAATGAAGTAACAGTAAGAAATATGAAAACTGAGGAACAAACAACGATTAAAATCGATAAACTTATAGAAGAATTCTATAATATATTAGATGAATTCGCCGAATAAAACCAAAATTATAATATTCAAACTGAGTCCTTTCTAAAACTAATCGAGGTCTAAAAATAATATGAATAATTGGTTAAAAAAGTTGGAATACGATCCTTTATCCAGTTTATTTAGTACAAAAAACAAAGCAATTAAATATTTCATCAAGCGAGATCTATTAGAAGAGAAAGTTGAGCCAATCAGAACGATTTGGGAAGAACCATACGCACAAAAAATAATACGGAAGCAATTAAACGATGGATCGTGGACGCCAACTGGAAAACCTAGTCAGTACAACGAGAATAGGCACCTGTGGGCGGTTTTTAAAAGTCTGAGAGAGCTGGTACCTAAGTATGGCTTAAATAAAAAGCACGAGTGTGCGCGAAAAGCCGCCGAATTTATTTTTAGATGTCAAACAGAAGAAGGTGATATTAGGGGTATCTACGCCAATCAGTACATGCCTAATTACATGGGTGCTTTGATGGAACTCTTAAATAAAGCGGAGTTCAATAATGATCCAAGAATAGAGAAGGGATTTCTGTGGTTTATCTCGATGAGGCACACGGATGGAGGTTGGGGGTTGCCTATGTTAACAAAATCACATACTTGGCAAGAAAATTACGCCTTACCCGAACCAATATCCCCTGATAAGACGAAACCTTCCTCGCACTGGTTAACTGGAATGGTGTTGCGAGCGTTTGCCGCTCATCCTAAATACAAAAATTGTAATGAGGCAAAAGAGGCAGGAAAGCTTCTAATTTCCCGATTTTTTCAAAGAGATAAATATAGCTCTAGGCAAGATAAAAGTTATTGGGTCAAATTTTATATTCCTTTTTTTTGGACCGACCTTTTATCTGCATTGGACACTGTTTCAAAGCTTGGATTTTCTAAAGACGAGCCTAAGATTAAAGAAGGGCTTCAATACTTTATAGACGAGCAACAATCAGATGGTCGCTGGGGTTTGCACTTTATGATGATGAAGAACGATCCCGATAATTCTTATTGGTTCGATTTGGAGGTCTGCCGCGTTTTAAAGAGGTTTTATGGTTAAATCTGTGAGCGATTAAATTTCTGATTATTTACTATTATTTGAATACTAATTAAATACCTTAGATAGATTTCATTTATTTTTAAAATAAACTCCAGTACAGTTTTTTCCATTTAGTTCTGTTTTTAGTGTATTAGATTCTCTTTTTTTTGATGTGGTTCACTTTTGGAAATCCATATTTCGTATATACAATCGCTTTCATAGTATCTACTTCTTAATTTTTTGTCTTTGGTTGCTTTTTTCATTTATAACAAAATCAATAAAATCTTTTGAATATTCCTTCACTAATTCAAAAGATATTTCTTCTAATAATAAATTTGCTTCGTTTAACTTTAAATCAAGAACTGGAGGGTGAATTATTTCAGTTTTTACATTAGCGTGAAGAAATTCGACCCAAAAAGGTTCTACTGAAATATTAGTCAATAAAATATAATACCCAGAAATAGCCTTTAGTATGAGATTCTTTTTCTTTGAAATTTCCCAATACTTATGTAACCAATTTTGAATTTCTAGACTCGGGATTTCCTTACTGATAACATCTCCAATTATTAAATAATCTAATTTTTCTTCAACTAAGGAAGTAGGTTCAATTTTTTTAACTGTTCCTACATCTACATCAACATAATCTTCCTGACGATCCTGAAGCATCTCAGCAATTAACTTTGAGAAACCAATTCCATTCTTATATATTATCCACAATTTCACAGGAGTACACCGGATTTTGATATTTTCAAATTATTTATAACCTGATTTTAAAAAAAAATAAAGGTAAGGTTAAACCTTATTATTATTTAGATTGTTCTTTGATCAACAGAGCTGCTAAGTTCAGAATCCTTGGCTGATATGCATAATTTATAATTCATTTTAATAATCCCAAATTTTTGGTGCTTTTTTTAAGTAAGCTGCTTTCCCATCTAATGATTCCCAAAAATAATTCGACACTTCTTGAAACTGTTCTGATGAAAAACCAGGATATACAACTTTTTGCATTAATTCAATATCAATCTTTCCCTCCTTTACGATTTGTTCACCAGCTTTTTTACAAACATTTTGGATCATATTTTTCCTATTGATACCAATAGGTTGAACTAATGTTTCCGCGGCTGTCATGTAGAATTCTCCCATCATATACATGTTCTCGCTATGTGTGTCCAAAACTTTAAACATTCCTCTTAATCCATCGAAATTATCTTCTAAATCTGGAAAACCAGAAGCACTAAAGACAATAAATCCCTGTTTCCCTAACTCAGGGCACCTATCGGGATGGTACACAGAACCTTGTTTATTGAACACCATATAGGGTTTTAAAATTGGGCATAATCGGTCTAAAAATCTTTTTAGAATTCCAGTAACATTAAATACATATAGTGGCGATGCAAAAACAACTAAATCAGCTTCACGATATTTTTTTCTTAGCATTGTCATGTCATCCTTATAGATACACTCTCCTGGTGTTTTTGTAAAGCAGCTATAACATCCGGAACAATCATGAATATTATAATCATTTAGTTTAAAATATTCTACACTTGCACCCGCTTCTTTAGCTCCTTCAATAAAATTGTTTACCATAAAGCTTGTCTTACTGAATTTATTATTCCGTGGTCCACCATCAAAAACTACGATTTTTCTTATTTTTCCCGGTTCAAAGTTTTTATAACTGGAATAAATTTTTTTAATCTCAGGTTTTTTCATTTCTTTTTTAGGTTTTTCCTTTTCTTTCTTAGTAGGACCAAATAGGTCATGAAGTTTCAATAATATTTTCATATCACCTTCTACTTCATATTCTTTATTGATAAATGCCTTACTTTGCGATATTTCTTTATTTGTAATTCCAAGCCATAGTTTTGAATCTGATTTTATCGTAGTAGTAGGATTTGGATGTATTCCATATTTAAATAAACACTTTGAATCTTTGATTATTAAATATCCGTCTAATGCTTCTTCACCTGTCAGACAATATTGAATTATCACATCAACCCCTTGTGCTACTTCTTTATTTAAACCATGAGGCATCGACTCAAGTGAATCCTTAATTGTCTCGAAGTGCAGTTGTTCACCAGATGTTTTTTGCATCAATATAGTTGGTAATTTCTTTGTCACAGGGATACCAATCGAAACAAGTAGAATAATAGGAACGACAATTGATAACAAAGTTTGCAAAACACTATTATCTGAATATTTTATAACAGTTCCCACTATTGATATAGCAAACAGACCAGCCCATATATAATTAATTATTAGGTTTATTTTCAAAAACTGTTTACTCTCTACTATTGCTTCAGAGTAATTTTTTTCTGATATGCTAACAGTAAATGGTTTAAGTTTGAATAATGGGGGAAAGAATGCTGCAACAAATAGTCCTAAATATAAACCCGCAATAATATTTTCGAGATAAATCTGTCCTACCGATGGAATTAGAAATACAGATATACTTCCTAATATTGCAACTACCGAAATTCCGTAAGTGAAATAATCATTTACTTTTAAAAGAGATGCTGTTATTAGATTCAGTAATAGAACAGCTCCTATTATTAAAGTAAAAGGCTTAAAAATTTCAATATTGTAATTACTTACATTAGCAAAAATCTCTAACAATATTACTGATATATACGGGATGGTAGTTATCAAAATCTTTATTATTTTTTTCATTTTAAATTCCTCCTTATTTTTTTTTAATTTAATGTTTATTATTAATTTTAATAGGTTGTGGGGCTCTAATAAGAGTATGTTCACTATTTTGGAAAAAAATTATCAAGACAGGCTTATTGGTCATAAATAAAAAGAAAGAAATTTTAATGTAATAAATCAAACAAAAATTTCAATAAAATCCGCATTTCTTCCCTCAAATGAATATAACTTAGAACTAAAAATACCATAATATATTCCAATTAGTTGAAATTTGGGAAAGAAGTGTACATTAATGTCTCATTTAGTTCTAAGTAACTGATCCATCCAACAATCGTAATATTCCCCAGATAAAGCTATATATGGAACAATATCTTTGAATCCTTCAGTTTGTAGTTGTTCCTGTATTTTCTGGGATTCTTGAGCAGTTCTTGTCCATATTTCTAATGTAATTATGTTAGGGATATTACTATAATTTATACAATTTACAATATTTTGATTATATTTCTCATAAAGATATCGTATTGTTGAGTCTATGTTAGAACCTTCGTTTAAGCTTATACTAAAATAAGTTAAATAACTAACACCATACAATGGTTTCCATTGAATAGAAAATGTTGCTAGATTATTCTTAATCATTCGATCTAATTTTTTTTTAACAGTTTTGGCAGAAACCCCTACATCATCAGCTATATCCGTTATAGGTTTCCTTGAATCTTTATTTAGAGTCTTTAAAATTTTATAATCAATACTAGTAAGTGGTTCAGGGGTTGTAGTGTAAGGAGCATTTACAATCCCTACAAATGGTTTACTAATCTGGGCTGTTTTAGTTACATAAATGCTCAACTCTTGAAGTTCTGATATGTCCCTTAAAATAGCATATATATAAAGAGATTTTTGTCCACCTATACCAACAAATGTAATATTCTCATGTTGCCCAAGCACTTTACTAACCAAATCCATTGATTTTACTTTAGAAATGCCGAAAACTGTAACCCATAGACATTTTAGTGCAATTATACTTGGTCGGGCAATATAAGCATTAATAATATTATCATCTTCAAGTTTTTTAATTCGTTTATGAACCGCACTCACAGATAAATCAGTCATTTCTGCCAATTCGCGAAATGTGAGACGACAATTTTCCATCAATTTTTTCATAAGGAAAAAGTCTAAGCTATCCATTATTTATTCAATAATGAATAATTTCAGTTAAATATTTTTTATCATTGAAATTTTAAATTCAGTTCTAAATAAATCCTTCTTTATCGCTAAGTAAAACATAATTAATAAAATCGTAGAATTTATTGAAATTTATCTAAATTTAAAAAACATAATTTTTAAATGATATCTCAGTCTACTGAAAATTCATATAAACTTAGTTTTCTTATTTTGGACTTAATCTAATAGAAAAAGATATATACATGAAGATTATTTAGATATATAAGAAAAAGAATTTAATCAAATGAGAGCTTTGCTTATTTGAGTAAAATTTAAAAGATATAAATGAGAAATCTAAGAAAAATTGTGATATTTATGGCTTTACATCATAAAAATTATAGAACATGTTTTCGAACGGAGTATAATTTGGAAGTCTCATTTATTATTGAAAGTTACATCCCCTCTTAAAATACATAAAAATATAATTAAATGAGCGATGTTTGTAGAAAAATTAATTCAATTGGTAAAAGACAAAAAAAGCGTTGTATCAATGGGGCTTGATCCCCGTATGGATAAGGAAGGAGAAATTCCTAAATATCTTATTGAACAATATATTGACCCTAACGAGGTAATTTTAGAATTTAATAAAACTTTGATTGAAAATACACATGATTTAATTCCCATTATAAAACCCCAAATTGCTTTTTATGAAAAATATGATGCTTTAAATGCTTTAAAAGAAACTATAAAATATGCCCACAACAAGGATTTATTAGTAATTTTAGATTCTAAACGCAATGATATTGGTAAAACTTCTAAAGCTTATGCCGATGCTACTTTTAAAGTTTATAAAGCAGATGCATGTACTTTAAACCCTTATCTTGGGTTTGATAGTATCCAACCTTATATTGAGTACTATAAAGAAAAAGGATTATTTATCCTTGTAAAAACATCTAACCCAAGTAGCAATGAACTTCAAAATCTATTTAGTATAAAGATTGATAATATTAGTAATACTCAAATTGAGATAGAAAAGGAAAAGGTAAAATTAGTAAGAAATTATGTTCATGTAGCTAAACTTATTGTAGAATGGAGCATAAATTTGCACTCTTTCTTGAATTATAATAATTTAGGCGCTGTAGTTGGCGCAACATTCCCTCAAGAATTAAGATCAGTTAGAAAAATAATGAAAAATTCGTTTATATTAATGCCTGGTTATGGTGCTCAGGGAGCTCAAGCTGAAGATGTAAAGAATGGATTTCATAAAGATGGTTTGGGAGGGATTGTAAATTCTTCACGAGCTATCATTTATTCTTATGCAAACAAAAAAGAGTTTAATTCAGACAAGTTTGGAGAGGCCGCTAGAGATCAAATTATCAAAATGAATAAAGAAATAAATAAAGCAATAGGATTATAACACTTTTTTACTTATTTTACAGTGTTGCTAAAAATTCTCCTAAAAACCTCATTGCAAATACCGTTGGTACCAAAATTAGAACTAAAACAATTAAGGAGCGTTTAAGACCAACTTGATGAATAACATTAATAATATTCAAGTCTACTGCAGATGCAACAATTATTATAGGAATTATTGCTAATGGATCCCCTTCATAAGCTCCCGCAAAACCAAGTAACATTAAAGGAGAACCTATTGCAAAAATCACTCCAAATTGAATTAAAAAACTATATCCAACCCATTTTATACCCGTCCGTTTTTCAGCTTTTACAATAGTTAAACCAAGTTTCAATATTAGAAAAGCTACTACCATTAGAGTTCCCGCAATTATTATAGGCATATATTCTTTCAAGAAATCTTTTCCATTTTGAAAAATCATTAGCAACATGTTATATCTCAACAACTATGTAATTTTCTTCTTAAAATTATGAGTTATTATATTTTTAATTACATAACTTATGAAAGATATATAAAAGATTTTTGTTTTAAAGTTAATTTTTTTAATATAATATTTTAATTTAATTCAAATATTAATGTGTATAATTATATTTATCAAATTTAATCGGAGGAATTATTCAAAAAAGAAAGAAAGGATTGATTTGCAATGGTAGAAACAAAGAGTAAAAAGATAACAATTACTGACGAAATCAGAATTTTTGTAGCGATTTGCCAATGAGGTATTAATGTTGCTGAAATAATAGACACGAAAGCATTATCTGAATATTCCAAAAAATTACCTAATGTCGTTGAAGCTGTAGATTATATTTCCCTATGTACTGAGCCTGGAGCAGAATTTATTAAAGAGAAGATGCTTGATGTTAATGCTAATAGACTAGTAGTTGTATCCTGTACCCCTAAGACTCATGAACCTGTATTTAAAAGTGTATTAGAATCAATGGATTTGGATTCCTCATACTTAGAGTTTGTAAATATACGTGAGCATTCGAGTTTTGTACATAGGAATGATAAAGAAGGTGCACAGAGAACAGCTGAAGATGCTGTTAAATCAGGAGTAGCAAGAGCCGCAGTATTAGAAAAGATTTTAGTCAAAGAAGTGGATATTACGAAAAAGACTTTAATTATTGGCGGTGGTGTAGCTGGGTTATCTGCAGGAATAGATCTTGCAGAGGAGGGTTTTGAAGTATATTTAGTAGAAAAAAACCCTACAATTGGAGGAAAAATGGCAATGCTTGATCGAACATTCCCAACAGATGATTGTAGTATATGAATATTGGGACCCGTTATGCTAGAATCAGCAAGAACTCCAGGAATGAATATTTATACTTACAGTGAAGTGGAAGACGCCTCAGGATTCGTAGGAAATTTTAAGGTAAAAATTCGCAAAAAAGCTAGGTTTGTAAACAATGATTGTAATGGTTGCGGTTCTTGTTATGAGGTGTGTCCTGCATATGGATATGACGAATTCAATGAAGGGCTAAATCCGAGAAAAGCAATTTATGCATCATTTGCGCAAGCCGTTCCCTCAATCGCACAAATTGATATGACTAAATGTATCAAATGTGGATTATGCGATAAAGCTTGCGAATTAAATGCTATAGATTTTGATCAACAAGATGAAATAATTGAGATTGAAGTCGGATCAATAATAATAGCAACTGGTTGGGATGAATATGAACCTGAAACAGGATATTTAGGTTATAATGTCTATCCTAATGTCATAACACAATTAAAGCTAGAAAGAATACTAGCTCCCAATGGACCAACTGTAGGACATCTTCTGAGACCCTCCGACGGAAAGAAACCTAAAAATGTTTTATTTATTCAATGTGTAGGGTCAAGGGATCTTACTAAGCAAACTTACTGTAGTGCAGGAGTATGTTGTATGATATCTATTAAAAATACAAAACTCATAAAGCAACATCTACCTGATGTAGACATAAGTGTAGCATACATGGATATTCGAGCTGCTGGAAAAGATTATGAAGAATATTTTACAGCTTCAAGGAAAGAGGGTATAAAATACGTGAGGACTAATGTCTCAAAAATTCACGAAGATCCTGAAACTCACAATCTAAAAGTAATTCTCCAAAATACACTAAGTACAACAGGATTAAAAGAATTTGAGTATGATTTGGTAGTGCTTTCGTGTGCAATGGTACCTCCCAAAGGCATTGAAAAAATACAAAAAATCTTTAAATTAGAAACAAGTCAAGATGGATTTTTCAAGGAATATCATTCAAGATTGAACCCAATTGACACAAAAATTCCCGGCATAGTGCTTGCGGGAGTGAGTCAAGGACCTAAATCTATTGCTGAATCTATAGCCCAGGGAAGAGCAGCTGCTTCATCGTTAGCAAGACTAATGAGTAAAGATAAATATCGGATTCTCCTAATAAGAGCAAATGTTGATAAAGAAAAATGCGCAAAATGTGGATTATGTGAATTAAACTGTCCTTATGATGCGATTAAAATTGAGTCTGATGGCGCTGAAGTAAATGAAATATTGTGTAGAGGTTGTGGTTCATGTTTGGCCAATTGCCCTTCTGAAGCGATTACCCTAAGATATTATCGCGAACCCCAATACGAAAAACAAATAGATGCTATTCTTGAAGAGATATAAAGAGGTGAACTAAATGGCAACTGAAAATAATATTAAGATTCTAGCATTTATGTGCTGGAAATGAGGTTATGGTGCGGGAGATATGGCTGGCACTATACGAGCACAATATCCCGCAACAATAAGACCAATTAGAATAAATTGTACTGGTAGAGTAACGCCTAGTCTTATGATGCGAGCAATTGGAAAGGGAGCTGATGGAGTGCTCGTAGCTGGATGATATGAGGGGGAATGTGATTATGAAACTGGAAATCTAATAGCAGCGAAAAATGTGGAATTTACCAAAGAAGTGTTAAAAACAGCAGGAATTTCTCCTGAAAGAATACAAATGTTTCATTGTAGTGCTGCTGAAGGCCAAAAATTTCAAGAAGAAGTAATAAGAGTATCAGAAATAATAGAGAATCTAGGTAAAAATCCATTGAAAGAATCACTAAATTCAAAAGTTAATAAAAATAATAAAAAACCGAAGGAATGAATCTTGTAAGAGAAATCTTTGTTACAAGATGACAAACCATAAAGCAATGGTTTCGGAAAAAAAATTACTAATTATATTTTAATTCAACTTTTATATCTAGGCAATTTTTATATCTAAGCTTGAAATCCTATTAATAATATGATAAAAAGTAAGTAAAATTTTTTAAACCCTTAATTCTTGATTAATCCTAATTTTAATTTCTATTAAAATTAAAATTAATTTAAAAAAAAAGTGAAAAAAGATGAGTGAAGCTCCTAAAGGAGAAATTTCAGCATCAAAAGTGATTGCCTTCATTGGAATGTTATTTACAATTGCCCTAGGTATTGCTTATTTCTATGCAGTTACCCCTCTAACACCTTTATATGTTCTTTGGGGAATAATATGCTTATTGATTGCATTCTTGCTCTTTATTACATTAGGACTAATTAGTTTTGGACCGTTAAGTAAAATACCTTATCAATGGTGGATGTTACTTATTTTTGGCGCAGTTCTAATCTTAATTGCTTACTTTTTTAATCTTTTTGTAGCCCTTTTTTATTTTCCTACAATTTATTTTCCTGGGATTTTAATCTTAATGGCGGCTTTCATCGAACTATTGGTTGAAAAAAAGACTTATAAAGCTTCCAAAATGGTAGCAATCGTAGGTTGTTGTTTTGCAGCCTATGAATGTGTGGTATTATTTCTAACTGGAGGAGTAATCAACATTATCAATGGAATTTTCGGTCTAGCTTTAATCATTATTTTACTCTTGGTGATATTTGATCTAGTAGATTTCAAAATCTTTGATTATTCTTGGTGGTTTGTTTTATTAGTTGGATTTGTTCTCTTTACTTGGATAACTCCTGGAACTGCATATGGAGGGGCAATTGGAGGTTTATTGGTATTAATAGCATTCGTACTTGTAGTGATGGCATATTAATTAAATTTAAAAATCAAATAATATTTTTTTTTTAATTTTTTGGGTTAATATCTATCAAGG